>JBJEKE010000358.1:0-7492 GCA_051878475.1 Muribaculaceae bacterium
TGGTAACAACAATTGACACTTCATTTTACATATATAACCGAAAACGGGGCCGATTATTGTCGGAAAAGGCAATAATTTGCGAAAAAATGTGTGCAGCAACTAATTTGCAGAAGAAAAGAGGCGTGCCTTGAGCGAAGTGAGCTTGTCCTTTACTGAAGTATAGAAAGAGGGTTTGAATCGGCGGCATACGAGAGCAAGCACTACAAAGAACACAACAGTGCCTATGCAGAGCGCCATAAAGCTGTTTTCGATGAAAGTGGCCGACAAGAAGGTAACGGCAGCCACCAACGCACCGAGCGCAAGGTTACGGATAAAGATTGAAGACAACAGGCGAAGTGATATTCCGGATGTTTTCTGAACGAAATACATATATATAGCGAGAGCAATCACCGAGAAGCCTCCAGTGGAGAGAATCATCTGAACAATGCCGAACCGATATGTGATGATGGCCACAGAGATGAATCCTATTTTCTCGAAAATAACGATGTTTCGGATAATTGAAGTATGGTTGTAAATCTTGAATACATATTGCAGGTGGTTGCACACCGGCACGAACAGGCTGACGCAAATGAAAGCTCTGAGAATGGGAATAACAGGGAGCCAACGCTCAGGGAACACAAAACCGATGATTGGAGTACAGAGAGCAAGAATATACATGCACAGCATGGTGTTGGCAAAAGTCATCACGTCGAACGCTTCGACAATCAGGTTGCAGCGCTTGGCATTGTCGGTTTCCTTAGCAATAAGTACGAACGAAGGGTTGGTGATGGTGCGTTCGAGAGAATTAGTGGGAGTGTCGTTTAGTTTCTGCGCCTGCCATACATATCCGGCTTGTTGAGGATTAAAATATTTTCCGATAAGGGCTGTGTAAATGTTTTGCGCCGTCTGCACCATAATCGACGAGAGAAGGATGTTGACACCGAATTTCCAGAATTCCTTGAAAGTAGGCACATCGAATTCCCAACGCAGATTCCATCGAGAGAAAAATACCAGTAGAATCACCATGAATGCAGAGTATCCGATGTTGAGAGCCACAAGCGCCCAATACCGAAGGCCACCCAACGCCATTGCCACCGCCAATAAGAGCGAAAGCGAGATGGTTGACAAGGTGATTATAGCAATTTTCTTGAATTCAAGGTTGTATCGGAGCTTAGTCATCTGTGCAACGCTAAGGCTGCTGATAATTGCCCCCACACCAAACACACACATAAGTTGCCTTAATTCCGGATGCCCGAAGAAATCGGCGACCCAACCGCTGATAGAGCAGTAGATGGCACAGATAACGCATCCCACAAACACATTGAAGAAGAAGAGCGTGTTGAAATCGCGGTTTGTGGCATTTTGCTTTGCAAGGAGGCAATCGGTCATACCGCAGTCGACAAAGATGCTAATCATCACGGTGAACACACTGATAGTGGCCACCAATCCGAAATCCTCGGGAAGGAGAAGGTAGCTCAGCAGAATGTTACCGCCAAGCGAGATTATGTTGGTGCCGAAGCGCTCGATGAAAGTCCATATGTAATATATCACTTTCCCGGCCATTGGTGAATCATTTTATTTGATGAGAAGCGTCGGCATTTGGCTCAGAATCTGCTTCTTTTGGAGAATAATAAGAGTTTATGAGAATATACATCATTGGCATCATCACATAGGTGTAACGCAGCGAGTCGTTATAGAACATAATGATAATGATGAGGCCGAGAATATACAGCATACTGTTGTAGTCGGTGTGAAGTCGGCGAGTGAAAGCTCCAAAATTGATTAACAGGACGAACACGAGCCAAATCATGCCCACAATACCGAGCTGAATCATAACGTGGAACAGATAAGGAATTGTGCCGCTTAACAGCCAGTCGTATTCTTTAGAGAATTCAGAGAATGCGAGGGAGGTCCCACCCTTGAACTGTCCTACCCCATATCCCATGGTCAAATGGCCGGGGTTTTCTTCTTCGAGCCAACCAATCATAATGATTTTTGTGAAACGCGGCACATCTGGAATTGCATTGCGGTTTTGTTCCCATTTGGCACCGCCTTCGGCTTCATCAGGGTCGACAAGAAGATAGTTTTCAATGAATTCCGGGTCGGTGACATCAAATCCGGCTTGGTTGGTGAAATGGGTGTAAAGAGCTATGCCGAGTGTGAGAACCACCAGGATGGCAGGAAAAATATACATCATCCTGATAAAGAATTTTCGGTCGATAGTAATGAGCAGGCCGAAGTACATTACAAGAAACACGAGGCTCACCTTTGTTTCGTTGAGGAATGTAGGCAAAAGCAGAATCAGGTATATTTTGTTCTGATAAAGGCTGTAGAAAAAGTGGTCGTGGTCGAATCGTTTACGGATAAGGTAGAACGATATGAGGTAAATCAGGATAGAGATGTTACCGGAGTTCAGGTTACCCAAAGTTCCGCCCACATGGTCGCCTGCTTTGTATTTCAGGAACTGGAAAATTATGGTTGGGAACTGCAGACAAAGGAACAAGAAAAGCCAGCGGTCGAACGCACGGATGAATCGCTGACGGCGGAATTCGTTCTCGTTGAAATATCGGATAATCGGCGGAATAAACAGCAGGCTGATGAAGTCGCGGGAGCCATTGGCGAAAAACACTATCGACAGCCCGTTTTCCTTTATGCTGCTTATATAGCCAATTACTAAAAAAAGTGCGAGAGGCACCAGGTCGACCCAACGGCGCAGGGTGAGCAAGCCTATCATCACAAACACGGCATCAACGCCGAGCTGAATGGTATTTCTCATTGATAGAGAATCAAACACCTCATCGGTAATAACCCCCGCCACCGAATTGACGATGAGGGTGAACATCAGTACACGTTGATATAACAGGCTTCGTTCGATATTCATTTGTTTGAATTAAAGCAGTCGGCTGCTCCGGAATGCAGAGAAGCCGACCCTTGGAGTGGTTATTCGAAATTATTCATCGTCGTCGGAGCCGGCATATCCATAACCGTAACCGGCCGAAAGGCTTGGAGTGGTGTCGTTGATAACCATAGCCACGTTGCGGAGCTGACCGCGAGCCACCAGGTCGTTGGCATACTTGACGAGGCTGCGCTTGGTGTAGTTGGCACGGGTTACGTAGACAATGGCATCGGCATGACCGACGAGCGATAGCGAGTCGCTAACCATAGCCACCGGAGCCGAGTCGATGAACACCATGTCGTAGCGCTGGCGCAATTCGTTGATGAACTGGCTGAGGCGTTCCGACTGGAGGAGCTCGGACGGGTTAGGCGGAATCACGCCACCAACATAAACGTCGAGGCCATTGATTTCGGGCAGTTTCTGTGCAATCTCGTCGATGGTGACATTGTTCTTCGACAGGTAAGCGGTAACGCCCGGAGCAGCCTTAAGTTCGAGGTATTCGGCGAGTTTCGGGCTACGGATGTCCATACCCACGAGAGCCACCTTCTTGCCCAGCAGAGCAAACGAAGCAGCGATGTTAGAGCTGACAAACGATTTTCCTTCGCCGCTGACCGAAGATGTGACGAGGATAACATTGTTGCTTTCCTTCGACAGCATAAACTGGATGTTTGTGCGGATGAGGCGGAATAGCTCGACGATGGAAGATGTTTTCTGCGGACGCACCACGAGTTTGCGCTTGTGACGGTTGTGGCAGATTTCGCCGATAACCGGAGTGCGGGCGATTTCCTGCAGTTCGTCCTGGGTTGAGAACTTGGTGTTGAAGAGTTGCTTGAGATAGATTATGAAAATCGGGATAACGATGCTGAACAGCAGAGCTGTGAACAGTACAATCGAGGTCTTAGGCTCGATGGGCTTAACCAACGAGTAGGCATTGTCGACGATTTTGCCCTTAGGAGTAGTTGCAGCCAGCACGAGCGCATTTTCCTCACGCTTTTCGAGCAGGAAAGTGTAGAGGCTGTTCTTGATAGTCTGGCGTCGGAATAGTTCGCGGTATTCGCGTTCCATCGAAGGTACATCGTTGATGTTCGATAGGGCGCTGTTGCGTTCCTTGTTGCTGGCAGCGAGCGACGCCTCAACCGATTTCAGAGCTTCACCGATACTTGTGATAAGGTTTTCGCGCACCGATGCAATCTGGTTGTCGAGTTCCTTGAGCATGACGTTGTCGGGGCGAGCCGAAGCCGACATGTTGATTCGTTGAACCACAATCTTGTTGTATTCGGAAATTGGGTCGACCAGTTCACCCATGTTAGGGTTGAACGGAATCATCGAAGAGTTGTTGTTCTTGTCGTTTAGGAAATTGAGAATCATCTTGAGCAGTTCGCGCTGTGTTTCGTACTGGATGGCGCGGCCTTCGTATGATTCTTTCTTGGAGAGTAGCTGTCGGGCCTGCACTTCAACGTCGACGAGGTTGTTGTTTTTCTTGTATTGCTCGATGTCGGCTTCCGAAGTTGAGAGTTCGTTGTAGATGATTGCCAGACGTTCGTCGATAAACTTGGCAGTGTTAAGGGCTGTTTCGTCCTTTTCAAGCTGGCAACGCTTATTGTAAAGGTCGACGAGTTTGTTTAGAACATCGATACCGCGTTTCACGTTGGTTTCCTCGAGGAACAGCGAAATGCCGTTGGCCTTTTTCGAAGAGATAGTAACCGTCATAATAGGCTTGAAAGCTTCATACATCAGGTTGTTGCCATACACGCGACCAACGATATCGTAGTCGGAGCCTTCGGTGTACTTATCGGTTTTGTTGAGCACGAAAATACCGTAGTTGGTTTTAACTGTGAGCGGCAGAGAGTTGCCTTCTACTTCGGCAAGAGTCTTGAAAAGACCCTTCTTTACTTTTACGCTCACTTTCTTGCCGTTATCGGTAATCTTAATCTTGAACATCATCGAAATGGAAAGCGTGTCGAAGAGTTCATTTGGGGCGTTGATTTCAATCGGGCTTTCGTTGTAAAGGTCGCGTTTTTTCATGAAACCGACCTTTTCGGCGTAGCTGCGATTGATTTTCAGCTCGCTAATCATTTTGGTGCGTAGGTCGTGGCTGTTAAACACGATAGCTTCGTCGTCGACGCTGGCACCGCCGGCACCGAGCGAAAGACTCTTGAGCAGCTGGTTACTGCCACCGTTCGTACCATCGCTTGAAATGAGCACCTGGCTGGCTACCAGATAAACCGGTTTTTTCACATAAATATAAAGTGCAGCGAGGCACATGCACCCAACGAAAGAAATGGCAAATAGCCACCAATAGCGTTTGTATTTTGCAAAAATTGCGCCAAAATCAAAAATTGGCTCGTTTTGCGAGTTGGAACGATTGTCGGTATTGTATTTCATTGCAATAAATAATTTCTGTTGAGAATTAATGAGTTTTTGTAGGTGAAATGGAGGACGTCAGACTGCACTCCAAATCATTTTTATAACGAAAGAACTCGATATTTATTATTGTAAAGTTAAATAATAGTCAGCCTTGACATTGTCTTTCAAGCCAATGGGGGCAAAACCGGGTGCAAAGATAGTGCAAATCGAGAGCAGAAGCAAATGGAAACGCAGTTTCCGATTTGATTATGCCGAGATGCCGCCTATGTTATGGAAAGATAGTGCAAATCGAGAGCAGAAGCAAATGGAAACGCTGAATGTCGGGAATTTACAATTGTGGGGTGGCGTAAATCATTAATTTTGCAGAAAATAATGAATAAGCAATGATAATGATAAGAGAAGAAACGGCAGCCGACTATCGAGCCGTGGAGGAACTCACCCGCGATGCGTTCTGGAATGTGTATCGGCCGGGATGTACCGAACATTTTGTGCTTCACAAGTATCGCGACGACGAGGCGTTTGTCAAGTCGCTGAGCCTGGTGCTTGAAGAAGATGGCCGACTGGTGGGCCATGTGATGTTTTCGCAAGCCGAGGTTCGGTGTGCCGATGGCCGAGTGTTGCCGATAATGACCTTTGGCCCCATAAGTATCCATCCCGATTGCCAGCGCCGTGGCTACGGATTAGAATTGCTTAGCCATGCGCTCGCCAAGGCTCGCGAGATGGGCTGCAAAGGAGTGTGCATGGAAGGAAACATCGATTTCTACAGGCATGCCGGTTTTGTGGTGGCCTCGACACTTGGCGTGCATTACCATGATATCCCGCATAGAGAGGAAGTCCCGTTTTTCCTGGCGCAGGAGCTTGAGACGGGCTATTTTGCCGGAATCGACGGTGAGTATATGCCACCGAAGGGCTACTTTGTGGCTGAAGAGCATCCCGACGAGTTTGAAGCATATGAATCAACTTTTCCGCGGCGAGAGAAATTGCGGCTACCCACTCAATTGTTCGAACAGTAGATGCTTATGCGCTGTGTGGCTCCGTCGGAGCATCTTAAACCGTTTGTCAATGGCTACTACATCATCTGCTGCGATGCGTCGGAGCGGGTGGTGCAACGCCTTGTGCCTGATGGATGCATAGGGATGAATTTCTGCCGGCGAAACGGCTTGCTCTATGGCAATCAGGGCCATATTGGCAGCTGCATCGGAGGCCAGCAGAATGGCTATTTCGATGTAATTGCCGAAGCCGGTACGGAGATAATCGGTGTTGAATTCAAGCCGTATGGGGCGCAGGTGTTTTTCGATTTTCCAATAAGCCTTCTCGGCGGAAAGATATTGGCGATAAGCGATTTAGGCGACAGTTCGCTCACCCATCTTGAGCGGATGGTGGCTTCGATGCCCACCATAAGCCATAGCATTGCCGCGATAGAGGGATGGCTGACGGCGAGGCTCGAGGTGAGCAGGGTGGATATGCTTAATTTAAGGCGAGTGGCCTCGTCGGTGGCACGTGCCATTGAGGGAAGCGATGTCGATGCCATGGCACAGGCGGCGTGTGTGGGAGTGCGGCATATCGACCGGCTTTTTGCTGCGATGGTGGGCACCACACCGAAGCAATACGTGCGTATACGGCGGTTCCATAGGGCGATGGAGCTGATTCATCGCGGCATACAGCAACTTGCAGATGTGGCGTGGGCGGCAGGGTATTACGATGTATCGCACATGATACGTGAATTCCGCATGCTCGGTGGCTACACACCGCGGCAGTTCAACAGCGCAACCTACGGCGAATGCCGATGGCTTGCCGAGCGGATTGACAGTGATGTTATTTACTGATGATTCGGCTGTGGGCAAAGTTGGCGGCAATGGCCTGCTGCAAGGCCGTGTCGGTTCCGGCAGCGAAAAGTGCTGTTGATAGCACTTCGCCCGATGCTGCATCGGGGGTAACCACAGCCACTTGACCTACACCTTCCACCATGGACCCGGTGAAAGGATTCACAATGTGGCGCCGTCCGGGCGAGTTGTTGCCCGATGTGGTGAGACATTCGTTGTGAAGCGAAATGCCGGAGCAGTCAGAGCCTGTGAAAGCAACATTCCAGCCGTCGGACGAAGGCGCGTTGCCGATGGCCATTACCGAGCTGTTGCCGAAGTTTACGAGAGCGTTGTCGATGCCGGCACCGGATATAATATGACGGATGGCCTCGAGTGCATATCCCTTGAGCATACCGCTTAGGTCGAGGCAAATATCGGATTGATTAAG
>JBJEKE010000359.1:0-1838 GCA_051878475.1 Muribaculaceae bacterium
CCTCGATGCTGGTCCAGAGACTCGTAAACTCTTTGCCGAAGCAATAAAGGACGCAAAGACTATCCTCTGGAACGGACCTGCAGGCGTATTTGAATTTGACAACTTCACGGCCGGCTCTCGTGCCATTGCCGATGCAATTGTTGAAGCCACAGCCAAAGGCGCATTCTCTCTCGTAGGTGGAGGCGACTCTGTAGCTTGCGTTAACAAATTCGGTGTTGCCGACAAGGTGTCATATGTATCTACTGGTGGTGGTGCACTCCTCGAAGCCATTGAAGGGAAAGTACTTCCGGGTATTGCTGCCATTAAAGGTGAATAATCACAATTAATATAGCATTAAGGCTGGAGAATAGCTTCTTCAGCCTTTTTGTATATATTATATCATAGAAATATATTTCGATTCAAAAAATTTGTTATATTTGCACGGCGAAGCCGTGAAGCACTATAATAATACCAATGTAAAATTACCTTATTATCGTGTTGGCACAAAAACGAACATTACTTAAGTTACAATAATTTTATTTACACAAGTTATGGCACAAGAAAAAGAAAAACTGTTCGACCAATTCCCGCCCATTTCAAAAGAGGAATGGAAGGCGAAAGTTGAAGCCGATTTAAAAGGCGCAGATTTTCAGAAAAAATTGGTTTGGCGGACTAATGAAGGTTTTAATGTCCAGCCAATGTATATGGCCGAAGATATTAAAGACTTGAAAACCACCGATTCATTACCCGGTGAATTCCCCTACGTTCGTGGCACAAAGACAAACAACGATTGGCACACTCGCCAAGAAATTTGTGCAGAAGATTTAGCTGCTGCTAATGAGAAAGCCAAAGAAGTTCTCAACAAAGGTGTTGACTCACTCGGCTTCCATCTTCATAAAGCACTGAACGCCGATGAAATCGCTGTTCTCCTTAACGGAATTTACCTCGATGCTGTTGAAGTGAATTTCGTTTGCTGTCCTTCTACAGCTGTTGAAACAGCCAAGGCATTGGTTGATTATCTCACCAAGAACAACGCTCTCGACAAATTCAACGGCTCATTGAACTTCAATCCTTTCAAGCGTCTGCTCAACAAGGGAGTTGATTTCGAAGCCTGCCCGGTTGAATCAGCCAAGCAATTGATTGAAATCGTTGCTCCAGTAAAGAACATCCGCGTTATCGCCGTCGATTCATACCTCCTCAACAATGCCGGTGCTTACATCTACCAGGAACTTGGCTGCGCACTGGCCTGGGGTAACCAATGGATGGAGATGCTCACCGACGCCGGTGTAGATGTTGATACAGCTGCACGACAGATTAAGTTCAATATGGGTGTTTCGAGCAACTACTTCATGGAAATCGCAAAATTCAGAGCTGCTCGTATGCTTTGGGCTCAGATTGTAAAGAAATACGAGCCGAAATGCGACTGCTCATGCAAAATGCGTATCCACGCCAACACAACAGAATACAACCAAACCGTATACGATGCATACGTTAACCTGCTTCGCTCAACAACCGAATCAATGTCGGCTGTAATCGGTGGTGTTGATTCTATGACAACAACCCCATTCGACAAGGCTTACAAGACACCCGACGACTTCTCGGAGCGTCTCGCACGCAACCAGCAGGCTCTGCTTCGCGAAGAATCACACCTCAACAAGGTGGTTGACCCTGCCGGTGGTTCTTACTATGTTGAGACCCTCACAGTAGCAATCGCCGAACAAGCATGGAAGACTTTCCTCGAGATTGAAGACAAGGGTGGTTTCTACGCCGAACTCAAGGCCGGCAAGATTCAGGAAGCTGTTAACGCTTCAAACGAAAAACGCCATGCCGACGTTTCGCGCCGCAAGGAAATCCTTCTT
>JBJEKE010000360.1:0-7452 GCA_051878475.1 Muribaculaceae bacterium
GTTTATTCCTATAAGTTTATCAAGCATGTGCTCCCTCTCGTCTTGGGGCAGGAGAGGGGACAGCGGCTCCTCGACTCCTATCGCTCGCGTGTCGGTTCGAGCGACTACCGTCACGCTTCGCAGCGCATGAGAGCAATCATGAGCAAGTCGATTGCCCAGGATCTGAAGCATCTGATGCCTTCAATAAAGGCTCCAACTCTTCTGATTTGGGGCGAAAACGACACTGCAACACCTATCTCCGATGCCAAAACCATGAATAGCCTTATTCCCGATTCCGGACTGGTGGCTTTCCCGGGTTGCGGTCACTACAGTTTCCTCGACAATCCCTCGGGTTTCGCTGCTGTGATCAACAGCTTTCTCAGCAACGACAAAAAAGCAAACAAGTAATATTCAGCATCAACACAAAATATGGATACATTATTTTATATCGTTCTGCTCGTCATAGCATTTGCCTTATCGTTGGTGGTGTTCCGACGCGACCTGCAGATGTTGCAACAGAACTCCTATCGTAACAACCGATACATCAACTGGCTAAAAATGAGCGGCGATGCTTCGTCAATCAGCCGCATATTCCTGCTTGCGATCCTGATGATGCTCATTGCATTTCCGTTCGTTTGGTCGGACGCTGTTGCATCGGGATTACTCTTGGCAATGATTGTTAACGAGTTGAGAAAGAAGTACAAGAAGCCGTTGGTGTTCACCAAGCGTGTGTGGCGCATCTACATCAGCCTTATTGTTGCCACATTGGCCACCCTCGCTGCATCGGCTATTGTCGACAGCGATTTCATGCCGCGTGTGGCCATCGCCATCTCCTTTTTCTCTTATGCTTACGTCATTGTGGTCAATAGGCTGCTCCTCCCGGTTGAGAATGCCATCAACCGCAGTTATGTCGACGATGCTAAACGCCGTCTGGCTCAGATGCCCGATATGAAGGTTATCGGCATCACCGGAAGCTATGGGAAAACCAGCACCAAGCACTACCTTAACCGTATTCTCTGCGAAAAGTATAATGTGCTTATGACTCCGGGCAGTTTCAACACTCCTATGGGAGTTGTCCGCACCATCCGTGAGTCGATGCAACCCTATCACGATATTTTCATTGCCGAAATGGGGGCCAAGAACATTGGCGATATCAAGGAAATCTGTGATATCGTCAATCCTTCAATCGGTATTGTTACTGCTGTAGGTCCTCAGCACCTCGAATCATTCAAGACCATAGAAAACGTGCAGCGCACAAAGTTTGAACTGGTCGATGCTCTGCCCGCCGACGGCCTTGCTGTGGTTAACGACGATTTTGAGTTTGTGGCTAATCGTAAGGTCGATAATGTCGACGTTATCCGTTATGCGGTCAACAACATCACAAATGCCCGTTGTAATGCTGTCGACATTGAATATTCATCGCATGGCACATCGTTCACCGCTGTGATGCCCGATGGCTCTTCTATAATGCTTCAGACAAAGCTGGTAGGAGAGTGCAACATCTCGAATCTGCTTGCCGCCGTTTCGGTAGCTGCACACCTTGGCGTCCCAGCTGATAAAATCAGATATGCTGTGAGCAAAATTGAGCAAGTGGAGCACCGGCTTAACATGAAACGTACCACTGGCGGCGTTACAATTATCGATGACGCTTTCAATTCCAATCCTGATGGCGCCCGCATGGCGCTCGATGTGATTGCCCAGATGAAGCAGGGCAAACGCATAGTGATTACCCCGGGTATGATTGAATTGGGCTCTCGTCAGGCCGAACTTAACGAGATTTTAGGGCAGCAGCTGGCCAAGGCGTGCGATGTGGCTATAGTGGTGGGAGAATACAATCGCGAAGCAATTCTGGCTGGCATCAACAAGGCTGATTGTAGTGAACTGAAACTTGTCGTGGCCGATTCGTTTGTCGATGCCCAAGCCAAGTTGGCATCAATTGTTGCTCCCGGCGATACTGTGCTCTACGAGAACGACCTTCCCGATACATTCAAATAACTTAGCCATGCGTGTTTTATCCGGTTTTCTGTTGGCTCTGGTTTTGGTGGCGTGTGGCGATGCCGGCCGACGCTATAGTGTCGAAGTATCGTTAATCGGCTCTGATGCCGATTCTCTGTCGCTTTATTGCTACGATGCTGATTACGGCAAGCTTTTATTGATGGACCGAGGCTATGCTGCTCCAGACCATCCTGCACATTTCACAGGTCGGTACTACGATTCGCGCCTTGCGTTTGTAAAGCTCGACGCCGATGCTGTAAACTACTATTTTGTTCTCGACGATGTGCCCACTCGCCTTGCTGTCGGTTCGCGCACCATATCGGTTGCCGATGGCAGTGATGCAAATCGCGACATGATATCCTATATTAAACTACTGTCGGAGCAGCGCCACACTATCGACGAACAGCGTGCCCTATATGCAAAACTTGTGGCCGATTCCATGCTCGATGCCTCCTCCGAGCGCGCCATTCTTGCTAAATGTTCGGCTGCTTCCGATTCGGTGGCCACATTGCTCGGTTCGGCCGCTCTGCTCGATGGCCCACAGGCATATATCATATGGCGCCGTTTCGGAAAGTACCTCAACGATTCCGTCACTGCAGCTTGCATTGAGAAAAATCCGTTTCTCAAGAAGTTTCATCTTGTAGATTCCCTATAATAAAAAAGCACCGGAATTCCGGTGCTTTTTAGTGATATTTCGGGATTAAATTATTCCGATACTACTTCGAAAGGAATTTCTACGCTAACTTCCTTGTGAAGTTTGATAGTAGCAACATAATTGCCAACTTCCTTAACGGCTTCCTTGATGTAGATGCACTTGCGGTCGATGTTATGACCGAGTTTTTCAAGGGCTTCTGCAATCTGGATGCTGTTAACCGAGCCAAAGATAGTGCCGGTTGAGCTGGTCTTTGCGCCGATAGTCAGCGATACGCCTTCCAATGCAGCTGCAGCAGCTTCAGCGTCGGCCTTAATCTGAGCCAACTTGTGAGCACGTTGCTTCTGGTTTTCTGCGAGAATCTTAAGAGCTGAAGGAGATGCAATTACTGCTTTTCCGAAAGGAATAAGGTAGTTACGGCCATAACCGCTCTTTACTTCTACTACGTCGTCCTTATATCCCAAATTGGGTATATCTTCTTTCAATATAATTTTCATATTCTGTCCTCCTTAGCTTTTATTATTTCATCAAGTCAGTTACATATGGCAGAAGAGCAAGATGACGGGCGCGCTTTACAGCCTGTGCCACTCTTCTTTGGAATTTCAACGATGTGCCGGTGATGCGGCGTGGAAGAATCTTACCCTGTTCGTTCAAGAACTTCTTCAGAAACTCCGGATCCTTGTAATCGATATACTTGATACCGCTTCTTTTGAAACGGCAATATTTCTTTTTCTTAACATCCACTGAAAGGGGAGTCAGATATCTGATTTCTGATTGTGTCTGTGCCATAATTTAGTCCTCCTTTACTTCTTCGTTTGTAGTTGCTTTTGCGCTCTTCAAGCTTCTTCTCTTTGCTGCATATTCTGCTGCATACTTGTCAAGACGGAAAGTCAAGAAGCGTAGCACCTTCTCATCGCGGCGATAAGCTGTTTCGAGTTTCTTGATGGTTTCCGGAGCTGCATCAAATTCAATCAGAGTGTAGAACCCTGTGGTCTTCTTCTGGATTGGATACGCCAATTTGCGCAAGCCCCAGTTCTCTTCGTTTACGATTTCAGAGCCTGCATTGGTCAATACAGCCTTGAAACCTTCTACCGCTTCCTTCATCTGTGCGTCAGATAAAACGGGAGTTAAAATGAAAACGGTTTCGTAGTGATTCATAATTAACTGTTTTGTTTTTTAATTAATAATAGTTATTTTTGCGGTGCAAAGGTAGTAATTTTTTATCTCTCTGCAAAATATTGTCGCATTATTTGTAGTAAAAGAATTATTTATATGTCCGATTCTATCTCTCATGAGCAGCTTGTGGCTATTCAAATGGCATCGCGGGAGTATCGTTGTCGATACAAGGCTCATTTCCGTGCCGCCAGGATGATGAAAATCCTGTTCTTTGTGGTGGCGGCCTTTACGGCTGCTGGGGCTGTGCTGTATGGTGATGCATATTTTGTCCCATGTTTCTCGGCTTTGGCGTTGGTGGCTGTGGCCGACATTGTGATATTTGTGACTCGTATGCTGCAGTGGCGAAAGATTTCGCCTCAAATCATCGATGAGTTGGGACTGAAGTGCCCGGTGTGTGGCTATCAACTTGGAGAAATACCATCTCAACAACTTGTTTCGCTCAAATCGTGTCCGCATTGCGGCGCTCAAATAGAGGAATAATGAATCGTTTGACTTCTTTCTTGTTATTCCTGCTGCTGGCATGTTCACTGATGGCACAAGCTTGGACGCCCGACATTCTTGGCGACGGGTTCGAGATGCGTCACGTGGCCCAGCCCGACGATTATTCCGGAAAAGTGCGTTCAACCATTGTCCGCAAACTGTCTGCCGATTCGGTGTGCTGCAGTGCAGTGCTCTACATCCACGGCTATAACGATTATTTCTTTCAAAGTCAGATGGCCGACTCGGTGGTTGCCCACGGTTATAATTTCTATGCTGTCGACCTTCGCAAATATGGTCGCTCATATATTGATGGACAACGCCGATTCGAGCTTCGAGACATTTCGGAATATTATGCCGACATCGATTCTGCGCTCACTCAAATATGTGCCGACGGTAACTCGCGCATCTTTATCAAGGCACATTCCACAGGTGGTCTTATTGCGTCGTGCTACCTTTCCGATGCCAATAATCGTGGCAAGTATCCCATTGCCGGACTCATTCTTAACAGCCCGTTCCTCGATATGAATCTTGGCGGTTTCACCGAATCGGTCCTGGTGCCGGTGGTATCGGTATATTCGCGGTTACTGCCAAACACTTCTATCAGCCAAGGTTCGTCGAACCTGTATGCACAGAGCCTTTTGAAGCGGTATCATGGCGAGTGGAACTACAACACATCGTGGAAACTCGAAATCTCGCCTGATGTCACTTCGGGGTGGATTGGCGCCATCCATCGTGCGCACTGCATTGTGCAGGGTGGTGTGGATGTAGGTGTTCCGGTATTGCTTATGCACTCCGACCGCAGTGTGGCGGGCGATGAGTGGTCGGCCGACTTCAGTTGTGGCGATGCTGTTCTCGATGTTGATGATATCGACAAGTATGGTCGTCATCTCACACATCGTTGCACCACAATCTTCATCGTCAAAGGTGGCTTGCACGACCTTGTGCTTTCTCGCAAGGCGGTTCGCCGTGCGCTCTATCCCCGCATTTTCGGCTGGATGAAGGCGCAATGATGCCTTTTGCAAATGGCTATTTCTGTGCTTTCTGCGCGGTTTTCTCTATATGCTCGCGCGAAATCTTGAGCCTGTTCTCCAGATAGGCGTTGCGCAGTTCGGCTTCGCGGTTGTTTTGCAATGCCACTGCATATTCCTGTGTTTCGGCCACTGCCTTCTTGTCGGTTGCGCTCAATGGCACTGAGTAGCGGCTCTTGCCAATGAAGTTTAGTTTCAAGGCATTGCCTTTATGCTCGGCTACATACATGCACAGTGTGTCGCTTTTGCCGCCACGGAATGTCACGCTTTCGTTGCTCACGCCACCCGAATTGAATCGGTAGTTGCTTGCCCCGTCGTAGGCTACTGTAGCTGTCGATACCTCGCCTCCGGCGCCCGATATGGTTATACGTTCGTGGTTAACGCTGCGACCGTTGAGCAGCGACACCACATACAGTTTATAACGCTCGTCGATGCGTGCTTCGAGGCCGGTACGGTTAATCAGCGGATGTTTCTTTGCTTCTTTGTGAATGGTGTAGCCTTCCACCATATCTTTTTCCTTGACAAAAACGAAATTGCCTTTCAGCCGTTCAACTTCACTTTTTGCAGCGGCCATTGCGCTGTCGTTATGTTCGATTTCCAGCATCGTAAGTTGCTCGTCGGCCATAGGGCGTAGATGCATGGCTGCTCGCTGTATTGATATTTCTTCGGGGAAGGCCTTGGCCAACGAGTCAATCAACACGAGCGATTCTTTGTAATCCCCGTTGTCGAAAGCGGCTTGTGCCTGGTCGAGTAGCGATTGTGCTCCATTGTCATTGCTTCCGCAGCCGGTTGCGGCTATGGCAAGCACGGCGCCTATGATTCCTGTTCTAATTGCTTCTTTGTACATCTTTCACTCCTTTCACTGCTTTTATTTTCTTTATTAATTCATTCAATAGCTTGGTATCGCCCACGCCAATAACCAGAAATCCCTGGAACAGTCCATCGTGCGAGTCAATCGAGATGTTTCGTAGCGATGCCTTGCTTTCCTTCGATATTATCGATGTTATGTTGGTTACAATACCCACATCGTCGTGCCCTACGATGCGCAGCGTAACTGCATATTGCGAGCCCATTTTCCCCGACCATCGGCTGGCGATTTTGCGGTATGGGAATTTTTCGCACAGATGTTTGGCGTTGGGACAATCGTGCCGATGAATCTTTATGGCACCCTCGCTCGAAATGAAGCCGATTATGTCGTCGCCGAATATCGGGTTGCAGCACCGGGCAAGCTTGTAGTTTATCCCCTTGATGTCGTCGCCGATCACCAGCACATCGCTCCCGTCGGTTTCGGCTGCAGTGGGCTGCATCATTTCAAACGTATCGGCTGATTTGGTCTCGGTAGCCTGTTTTTCTTTTAGTTCTACGCCCAGATAGGTGTCGATAAACTCGTTTATCTCTATCGCCTCGTGTCCTACGGCGCTGAAAAAGTCGGTCACTGTCTTATATCCGAGTTTCTTTATGGCCTTCATCAGCGTGCCTTCCTCAATCTCAATCTTTCGATTCTTGAAACGGCGCTGAAGCATCTCACGCCCAAGGTCGGCACTCTTGTTGTTGAGTTCGTTGATGGTTTGCTTTATCTTGTTGCGCGCCTTCGAGGTCACCACAAAGTTCAGCCAGTCCTGTTTGGGGGTCTGGTTGCTTGAAGTGAGAATTTCTATTGTATCGCCGCTCTTCAGCTTGTAGTTCAGTTTCTGGTTCTTTCCGTCAACCTTGCCGCCGGTGCAAGTGCAGCCTAACTTGGAGTGTACCTGGAATGCAAAGTCGAGTATTGTTGAGCCCAGGGGCAGACGGTAAAGGTCGCCCTTCGGGGTAAACACAAACACTTCCTTGTTGTACACGTCCATCTTGATGCCCTTCATCAGTTCCATAGGTCCCGATTCGGCGGCTTCAAGGATGTCGCGGATGCTGTTCATCCACACATCCAGGTTTTGCTCGCTGTGTCCGCCCTTGTATTTCCAGTGAGCAGCCAGACCTCGCTCGGCAATGTCGTCCATTCGCTTTGAGCGTATCTGCACTTCAACCCATTTCCCCTCGGGCCCGTACACCGTGGTGTGGAGCGATTCGTAACCGTTCGATTTCGGTATCGTCAGCCAGTCCTTCATTCTCGACGGGTTGCTTTTGTACATATCCACTATAATCGAG
>JBJEKE010000361.1:0-7417 GCA_051878475.1 Muribaculaceae bacterium
ACCACATTCCTTATTTCCGACTTCATCGACGAAAAAGACTTCTACAAACCGATGTCGATAGCCAACCGCAAGCACGACCTGACAGCAATTCAGGTGTACGACAAGCGTGAAGCTCAGCTGCCCGACGTTGGGCTGATAAAAGTGGCCGACGCCGAGCGAGGCACCGAGAAGTGGATAAACACCAGTTCGTCGAATGTGAGAAAGGTGTATAACAAATGGTGGTATGAGCGTCAGCTCAACATGAATCTGACAGCCCAGCGGTGTAAAGTGGACATCACCTCTATAGCCACCGACGAAGATTATGTGAAAGCATTGATGGGACTGTTTAAAAAACGTGGTTTACGATGACAAGAATTTGTAAGAACATCATAACGATCATAGCACTGACACTGTCACTGCTTCCGTCAATGATGATTGCCGGAAACACCACAGTGACAGCCAAGATTGACTCGGTGGCCATACTGATGGGCAAGCAGACGCGTCTGCACTACCAGATAGTTCAGGACAAAGGCGTGGAAGGCACATTCGTGAGCGACAATCCACAGCTGGCAGGGCCAAACGTGGAAATCATAGGCGAGCCTCATAACGACACCACCGACCTTGGCAACAACCGCATACAGATTGACCGCACGCTGATAGTTCAGTCGTTTGATTCAGGAATATGGGAAATACCGGCAGCCAAATATATGGTGGGCCGCGACACCATATTCTCCAATGCGTTGAATCTGAAGGTGGTACCGGTGAATGTGGATTCAATGACCACAGTTCATGGATATAAAGGCACAGCCGACGTGCCGTTCAACCTGTTTGACTATCTGCCCGACTTCATATATTATTATTGGTGGATATTCGTGCTTGTACTTGCATTGGCAGCAGTGGGATACTATCTGTACCAACGCCACAAGAACGGCAAACCGATGCTTAAGCCACAGAAGAAAGAGATACCGCCATTCGACGAGGCCATCGAGGCTCTGAACAACCTGAAAGCCGCGAAGTTATGGCAAAACGGACAGGAAAAAGAATACTTCACAAGGCTTACCGATATACTGCGCCGATACATCGACCGTCGCTTCGGCATCAATGCCGTTGAGATGACAACGTCGCAGATTATCGATACCCTTCGTCGCAACGAAGAGACCAAGGCTGTGAACGAGCAGCTGAAACTGATTCTGGGAGTAGCCGACTTTGTGAAGTTTGCCAACATGCGACCGTTGCCCGACGACAGCGAAGCCGCATGGAACCGAGCACAATATTTCGTTAACGAAACCAAGCCTGTAGAGGTTGTTGCCGACGAACAACAAGCCGAAGGGAACGACGAGGTTGACGAAGCCAAAGCCAAAGCTGAAGCCACATTCCAACAGGCCAAGAACCAAACAAACGCGACCAAATAACTATGATATTTGCTAATCCACATTTATTCTGGCTGTTTCTGATATATATTCCAATCATAGTTTGGTATATATTGAGACATAAGAATGCGACACCATCGCTGACGGTGTCGACCACCCTGCCCTTCGACAAGATGCGGACATCGTGGAAAGTGTATTTCCGTCATTTTCTGTTTGCCGTAAGACTTGCAGCGATAGGATGCGTGATCATCATACTCTGCCGTCCACAGACCCGCGACCATTGGCAGACATCTGAAACTGAAGGGACCGACATAGTCATTGCCTTAGACGTATCGACCAGTATGCTGGCCCGCGACTTCAAGCCCGACCGCTTTGAAGCCGCCAAGGATGTGGCATCGAAATTCATCTCGGGACGCGAAACCGACAATATCGGCATTGTGATATTTGCCGGCGAGAGTTTCACCCTGGTGCCAATGACCACCGACAAAGCCGTGCTGACCAATTATATACAGGACCTTAAGATGGGAATGCTAGAGGACGGCACAGCAATAGGCGACGGCATTGCCAGCTCGATAAACCGAATAAAGAACGGGAAGGCCAAGTCGAAAAGCATCATACTGCTCACCGACGGGTCGAACAACACCGGAACTGTTGCGCCTCTCACAGCAGCCTCGATAGCCCAGAAGCTGGGCATCAGAGTGTACACCATAGGTGTAGGCACCAACGGCAACGCGCTCTATCCCGTAGGGACCAATTTCTACGGCAAGATGGAGTATCAGTCGCTGCCGGTAGTAATTGATGAGAACACTTTGAAGAAAATAGCATCGGCCACCGGCGGCACATATTTCAGAGCCACAGACAAGAACACCCTGAGCAACATATTTGCCGAAATCGACCGTCTTGAAAAGACCCAGATGGATGTGAAGCAATTCAGCCACACCGAAGACAATTATATGCCCTGGGCCATACTTCTGTTAATACTTGTATGTTTCGAGATTGTTGCCCGCAACACCATTCTCAGGAACATACCATAAAAAAAGAGAAACGTCATGTTCAGTTTTGGTAATCCAAATGCACTATATCTGCTGTTGTTGATACCATTGGTATTAGCAATATTCGTATTGGCACGGCGCACGCGCCAAAAAAAGCTAAAGCAATACGGCGACATCGAGGTGTTGAGTACATTGATGCCCGACGTGTCGGCGTACAAGCCATGGATAAAGATATCGGTCATGCTGTTTGCACTGCTCATCATTGTGATTATGATAGCACGCCCACGGGCCGGCTCGAAGGAGGAAACAGTGAAAGTGCGCGGCATAGAGGTGATGGTGGCACTCGATGTGTCGAATTCAATGCTCGCCTCGTCATCGGACAGTCCAAGCGGAGTGTCGCGACTACAAAAATCGAAGCTGATGCTTGAAAAGCTAATCAACAAGCTCGGCGACGACAAAGTGGGCTTGATAGTATTTGCAGGAAATGCCTATACCCAGCTTCCCATAACCTCCGACTTCATTTCGGCAAAGATGTTTCTGAGCAGCATAAGCACCGAGATGGTTCCAACGCAAGGCACGGCTATCGGTGCAGCCATAAAGCTGGCCATGAACTCGTTTACGCCCAACGAGAACAGCCAGAAGGCAATAATCATAATCACCGACGGCGAGAACCACGAAGATGATGCCATAGGCATGGCCAAGGAGGCACAGGAAAAGGGGATTCAGGTTAACGTAATAGGAATCGGCTCTCCAAAAGGAGCACCGATTCCATTAGGCCGCCCGGGTGAATTTCTGAAAGATGACAACGGACAGGTGGTGACCACCTACCTTAACGAGCAGATGGCACAGGACATTGCCAAAGCCGGCAAAGGCACCTACGTATCGGCAAGCGACAACGACGCCATCGATGTTGTTGACGACCAGCTTAAGACATTGGCCAAATCGGACATTGAGAAAACAGTGTACAGCAAGCACGACGAGCAATTCCCGATATTTGCCTGGATAGCCTTGGTGGTTCTAATTGTTGAAATCTTTATCCTTGACCGCAAGATTTCATGGCTCAAGGACATAAACTTCTTCTCGAAAAATGAACAGAGTAAGTAATATCATCATACTGGCAATTATGTTGCTCATGGTTCCGGCTTCAATGTTAGCAGCCGAGAACGATGCCAAAGAAGCAAAGACAATACGCAAGGAGCGTAACCTTATTCGCGAAGGCAACAAGCTGTACAACGACAAACGCTTTGCCGAGGCCGAAGTGAAGTATCGCCAGGCATTGGGAGCCAACCCCGACTCAGAAATCGGGCTTTACAACCTTGCTGTTTCACTGATAAAACAAGCAGGGAAAGAGGACAAGCTTGAGAACCGCAACAGCCCTATATTCAAAGCCGACTCTATCCTGAATAATCTGGTGGGCATCAGCAAAGACCCTAAACTTACATCGCGAGCGTTCTACAACCTTGGCAACATAGCGTTCAACGAAGAGAAGTACGACCGCAGTGTAGCAATGTACAAGGATGCCCTGCGCCGCAACCCCGACGATGACCAAGCACGAGATAATCTGCGTCTCGCCCAGAAAAGACTGCAGCAGCAACAGCAGCAGGACCAGGACAAAGACAAGGACAAGAAGGACGACAAGCAGAATCAGGACCAAGACCAGCAACAGGATAAACAAGACGAGAATAAAGACAAACAAGACCAGAACCAGCAACCACAAAACTCGCCTCAGCAAGACCAGAAAGAAAACAAGGACAAGCAGAACGAGCAAGGTGGTGCTGCGCCAAACAATGCCGAGCAAATTCTGAACGCAGTGCAGAACAATGAGAAGACAACTCAACAGAAAGTGAATGCGCTGCGTGCCAATGAGCAAGAGCATCAGCGCAGAAGCACAAAAAACCAGTGGTAAAAGTTCACGAATAACGATAAACCGATGAGAATGAAAGCATTAAATATTGTTGTTACGTTATTGGCAATTTTAGGAGGCCTCATGCATGCCGCTGCAGCGTCGTTTACCGTGGAGGCACCCCGGCAAGTAATCCAAGGCAACAAGTTCACAGTTACCTACACACTGAAGGATGCAGATGGAACCGGCCTGAAAGTTGACCAGATAGAAGGAGCGACACTGATATTCGGTCCGGCAACTGGGAAGTCGTCGAGCTACCAATTTATCAACGGCAAGCAGACAAGCTCGTTTTCAACATCGTATACCTACACCTATCGTGCCGACAAACCAGGCACCTACAAGGTGGAAGGTGCATCGATCAATGTTGACGGTAAAACCGTGAGCACCAACAGCTTCTCCATTGAGATTCTACCGCCCGACAAAAGTGCATCTGCCAATGGCAGCACACAATCTCAATCGGCACAAATCGACAATATCGACTCTCGTTCAGCATCGAAACCTATCGATGGAAAAGATCTGTTTGTAAGAATCAACCTGTCGAAATCGGCAGCCTACGAACAGGAAGCCATTGTATGCTCCATAAAGCTGTACACCAAATATGAAATCAACAGCTTTATGCCAACGCTACAGCCATCGTTCAACGGTTTCCTCATCGAAGACCTGCCCATCACGGCGCAGCTTAACAGCATTGAGCACATAAACGGCGAGAACTATATGGTGGCTGAGCTTAAACGCTGCATCCTTTATCCGCAACAGTCGGGTACACTGACCATAACATCGGGAAACTACGACCTGTCGGTGATACAGTATGAACAGCAACGCTCGTTCTTCGGCATCATCCGCACACCGGTTGAGCGCGAGCTGAAGGTAAAGTCGAACTCAGCCTCGGTTAATGTGCGTCCGCTTCCCGAGCCAAAGCCAGCAGGATTCAGCGGTGCAGTGGGAACATATAAGATATCAAGCAAACTTGGCAACACCAAGTTCAAGACCTATGAGGCAGCCACCTACAGCGTCACCATTTCAGGAACCGGCAACATCAAGTATCTGAAGGCACCGGTGGTTGACTTCCCGTCGCAATTCGAGGTTTATGATCCCCAGGCAAAAAGCAACATATCGCCCAACGGAGGCAATATGAGCGGGACATCGACGTGGGAATACACCTTCAGCCCCCAATACGTTGGCGACTACACCATACCGGCAGTGAATTTGTGCTACTTCAACATCAACAGCAAGAAATATGAAACCGTAAGCACAGAAGCCATGACGCTACATGTCGACAAAGGCAATGGAGCCCCAACATCGTCGAGAGCAACAGCCAAGACCGATGTGGTGCAAAAGAACACCGACATACTCCATATAAAGACCGGCAACTTGAATCTGAGCCACGACAATAGCCTTACAGTATCGACATTTACCTATTGGCTGTGGTACATTTTGCCGGCACTCATCCTCATTGCCATACTGATTATCTATCGCAAGAACATCAAGGCACGTTCGAATGTGCAGCTTATGCGCAACAAGAAAGCCGGAAAGGTTGCCAAGAAGCGACTTCGTCAGGCCAAAGCATATATGCAAGCACACGACAGCTCGAATTTCCATGCCGAGATATTGAAGGCGCTATGGGGCTATCTAAGCGACAAGATTGGCATACCGGTATCAAATCTGAGCAAGGAAAACATAGCGATAGAGCTGGGCAACTACGGAGCATCGGCAGAACTGACCGACGAGATACTGAAAATACTCGACGAATGTGAGTTTGCACAGTATGCACCGGCACAATCGGATTCGCAGATGGAATCGCTTTATAACAGTACCAGTGAAGCAATGGACAAACTTGAAAATACAAAGAAAAAATGAAACGAATATATATTATAATAGCCACACTAGCAGCAATAGCTATCTCTGCAGTAAATGCATATGGGGAGCAATTGACAGCCCAGGCAGAGAAAGCCTACTCGGCCGACAAATACAGCGAGGCACTTGCCCTATATGAGCAAGCCGCAGCCAACGAAGGCACATCTTCGGCACTGATGTATAACATAGGCAATTGCCATTATCGGTTGGGACATCCGGGGAAGGCTATCCTATACTACGAACGTGCGCTTAACATCGACCCGACAAATGCCGATGCCCGCAGCAACCTGGAATTTGTGAAGTCGAAGATTACCGACAACACCGACGTTGATGAAAGCAACATCATAGTGGAGATGATCCGCAGAATCCGCGACTGCAACTCGTCGAACGGCTGGGCTACAATTGCGATAGTTACGTTTTTGCTGTTTCTGGGCGCTATTGCGCTATATGTGTTCGGTTCATCAGTAATGCAGAAGAAAATAGGATTCTTCGGGGCTATTGTGTTGCTGATAATCGTGATATTTGCCAACGGATTTGCCTACAACATACGCAACCGCATAGAAGAGAAACGCTATGCCATAATAACCGTGCCCACAGTGGTGCTGAGCACATCGCCCCGCCAGCCGAAAGGGAAAACCGAGGAAGCATTTATTTTGAACGAAGGCACCAAAATCTACATTCTCGACTCGGTTGCCAACAAGGACGAAGGCATATGGTACGACATAAAAGCCGACGATTCGCACCGTGCCTGGATTAACGGTGTAAATATAGAAAAGATTTAAGCACTACCCTATCCATATCATTCAATAATTTGTTTACCGAAATTATCAGCACGCTCGACAGCCTGGATATACAACTATTTACATGGCTCAACACGTTTCATTCGCCGTTCTTCGACACATTGATGTGGACACTCTCGGCAAAAGAGACATGGGTGCCATTATATATATGTATTACAGTGCTTCTGTTTGTGAAGAACTGGAAACAGGCGCTGATAATACTTGTGATGATAGCCATATGCATAACCCTTGCCGACCAAATATCGTCGACGTTGATAAAGGAATTTGTGGCAAGGCCGCGCCCATCGCACAACGACGCCCTTGCCGGAACCATTCACATACTGAACAATTATCGCGGAAGCCCATTTGGATTCGTATCGAGCCATGCAGCCAACACATTTGCCTTCATTGTACTGCTGGGAATGATAATCCGTAACCGCTGTTTTGTTATAGTCGGAACAGTGTGGGCGTCGGCCGTTGCCTATAGCCGCATATATCTGGGTGTACACTATCCGGGCGACATCATTGGCGGGATAGCAA
>JBJEKE010000362.1:0-1819 GCA_051878475.1 Muribaculaceae bacterium
GTTAACATCCGCGTGCGATTCAACGCTTCACGCATTCTGCCGTCTCTGTTCCGAGCCCTATCGATAGGAGTTGAGCCTAAAGGTGTCGAACACCCCTTCGGTATGCGCAAACTATATCCGTCACAGTCTCATCGCTCGTCACTCGACCAGCGGTGTCTTTAATCCAATCCTGCCATGAAATCATCTTTGCTCAAAATAGCCCCAATAGTGCTGCTACTCACCGTTGTAAGCGCAACAGCTCAAAACACTGTGCGAAAATCAGTCAACGAAAGCGCAAACCAAGTAGCGCTCACTGCAATCGACGACTCACTGCCGGCAATTGGATGCTCACCATTATTCCAACCACAACTCATTTCTATAAAAGGATTCGAAAAACGTGCTACCGACGCCAAGGAAACAATGCTCGTAACAAACAACACCACCTACAACATTTCCCGTGTAAAAGTACGTTTCCGATACACTAACAACGAAACAGGCGAACTGCTCCACCAGCGCGACGAATGGCTGGACTGTGAAATCCCCGCCGGAACAACGCGAAGCGTCGACATCGCCTCATTCGACCGCCATCGTCGTTTCTACTACTACCTTAGCCCTCGATCTCGTCGACAGGCAACGCCATTTGCCGTAGCTATCAAGATTTTGCGCTACGACATAATCGCCACCGACTCAAAATAATACCCTGCAGCAAAGCCACTGCACAATTACAGATTTTTTCCAAAAATATTACAATAGCAAATAATATTGACGCACTACATGCGTTATATTATTGTAACAATTAACTTATTGCCTATGCAAAAAATCTACTCAGTTAAAACACAGCCAAAGAGCGAAACATCAATTAACGCGAAGCCAAAAGCTTCAACCATTGAATTCTTGAAGCAATTTGCAAGAGCCTACACATTCGAGCCAGCACTCAAAGGCAATATGTGTAACTTTATTGCAAACTAATCCCTTTTGGCAATTTGCAAGAGCCTACACATTCAAGGCCGCATCCAAAGGCAATATGTGTAACCCACCCCTTTGGCAACAAGAAAAGCTCCGCACAGCTCCAAATTTAACGCGGGCAACCCAATTGGGCTGTCCGCGTAATTTATTATTCATCAACCCACACAAAGCAACAAACGTCTTACGACACCGACCATTCACCAATCTCCACCAAAAGCAACAACATTAGCATCTGAAGAGCCATTAGTGTAGACCGACGCCATCCCAATAGCCGCGCCCCGCCAAAAGGCGGCAGCAGCGGCATCTGAAAGATGCGAAACATCAACCAACGGTTGATGTAAATAGCCGAGGTAAATCCATGGATGCGGCCGCCCGACAGCCGCGCCAAAGGCCGAAGCGAGGGCATCTGAAGGATGCGAAACGACACGCCATCAGCTATAACCGGGGATGAATCCATGAAACAAGCGCCATCACAAGGCCGTGCCCCGCTAAGGCGGCAGCGGTGGCATCTGAAAGGCCGTTTTTGTGAGCCGTCACCATCGGCAATAGCCGGTGTAAATCCATGGATGCGGCCACCCAATTGCCGAGAACCGCCAAAAAGGCGGCAACGGGGGCATCTGAAGGATGCGAAACATCAACCGCTGGTTGATGTAAATAGCCGGGGGTGAGATGGCTCCTGAGCCATCTTACCCCCGGAAAAACCGCAGACCGAAAGGCCTGCTCCGCTCTCCCCGAAGGGGGCTCCACGCCACCATTCGGTGGCGGTGCCGCGCAAGTCGGCATCGCTCCAACGGAGCGAAACCCCACCAGCCTCAGGGTCCGGGTATATATACAGAAAGCCCCGGGGATTGCTCCTCGGGGCTTAGGGGGCGAT
>JBJEKE010000363.1:0-1817 GCA_051878475.1 Muribaculaceae bacterium
ATCCTTTAATGTACGCTGTTTCATGTCAATATGTTTAGTTATTTATTTCTTTAAATTGTTTACGTCATCGAATAGCGACTTCAACTTCTTTATGTAAACGGTCTGCCGCGCAAAATCTCGGGCATCTGTGGCTGGATAACCCATAAGTCTTTTGCCGTCACCCACATTGTTCGGAATTCCAGATTGGGCACCAATCTGGTTGTTGTCGCCTATTATAATATGTCCTGCAAATCCCACTTGGCCGCCAATCATGTTGTTTTTGCCTATTTTGGTAGAACCGGCTACACCTACCTGTGCTGCCATAACAGTGTTCTCCCCTATTTCAACATTGTGGGCCACTTGAATGAGATTATCGAGTTTTACCCCTTTTCTTATAAATGTGCTGCCCATTGTTGCTCGGTCGATAGTGGTATTGGCACCAATTTCAACATTTTCTTCAATCACTACATTGCCTATCTGGGCAATCTTGGTAAACACACCGTCGTGAGGAGCAAAGCCGAAACCGTCGCTTCCAATCACCGCGCCTGAGTGAATAATACAGTTGTCGCCAATTACACAATCATTGTAAATCTTGACACCTGAATGAAGAATAACGTTGTTACCAATATGAACATTTTCGCCGACAAAGCAGTGCGGGAAAATCTGAACGTCCTCTCCAATTGTCGCTCCTCCGGAGATATAAGCAAAGCCGGCCACATAGGTTGAATCCGGTATGGTTACACCTTCCGCAACATATGCCAACTTCTCAACCCCGGATTTCTTAGGCTTGGATGCACTTACCATATTTAATAATGTAGCAAGTACTGTATATGGGTCGTCAACTTTAACCAATGTTGGCTTTATCTCACCTTCAGTTATGAAATCGCTTTTTACGAGAACAACAGAGGCTTCAGTAGAATGAATATAATGGGCATATTTGGGATTGGCGATAAATGTTAAGCTCCCAGCTTTCGCTTCTTCAATTTTCGAGAAAGTATTTACTCTTATATTTGGGTCGCCTTCAATTTTGCCGTTTACTAGTGCGGCTAATTGTAATGCTGTTATTTCCATACGCATGTGATAATTCTATTTTGCAAATTTAATACTTAATTTCCATATTTATTGAATGGCGTGTTATAATTGTGCCTATTTATATAGAATGCAAGACCATTATCAGCTCTTAATCAATATATTTGCAGTACCGAATTTGTTAATATTTGCAAATTATGTGGTGATAATCAATACAATTAGTGCTGAGTACGAAAAAGTTGATAAAATCAGTCTTATAAAATGAAAGCAAATTGCACAAAAATTCTTAATTTTGTAGCCTAATAAATAAAATGTGATTCGTTCGTGAATCTCAATGAGGAGTTTTAATAAATCAGAATACGAAAATATGAAGCTATTACAAGCTAAATTGTCAAAGTACACCGAGCCTCAAAAAGCTAAAGCTGCCGGCGTATATCCCTATTTCAGAGCCATATCTAGCGAACAAGACACCGAAGTTATTATCAATGGCAAGAAGGTGTTGATGTTTGGCTCAAACTGCTACACTGGATTGGTTAACCATCCTAAAGTGAAAGAGGCAGCAATAGAGGCAATAAAGAAATATGGTACAGGTTGTGCCGGTTCGCCATTTCTCAATGGTACACTCGACATTCACAAACAGCTTGAAGCACGTCTTGCCGAATATGTAGGTAAGGAAGATGCCATGATTTATTCGACAGGATTTGGCGTTAACCTTGGCGTAGTATCGACATTGACCGGTCGTGAAGATTATATTATATTGGATGAACAGGACCACGCTTCGATTATCGAAGGCCGTCGCCTTTCGTTCT
>JBJEKE010000364.1:0-7399 GCA_051878475.1 Muribaculaceae bacterium
TTCGCCAAGGTCAACGGCATTGGAATCGGCCAACGCCTTAAGTTTAAGTTTATGAATTAGCCAAAACAGCTCTTCTTGTCCTTTCCGGCACAGCGACATGGCAAGTTTTATCTTGTCGAGCTCCTGATCCGATGGGACATCGCTGCGTATGGTTGCTCGGTTTGCTGTTCCATCAATCTCAAAGGTGGCATAACGGTGTGACAACTTGTTTTTGTCTTCGAATGTCCTGAACTTCACTTCCGTATTGCTGTCGCGTTCAAATTCAATGAGTGGTTTGGTCATCAAATACGACACTCCGTTCGAACTGGTGATGCAGAAGTTGAGCATACCACTAACCAATGCATCGAATCGCTGGCGCAACGAGCGATACACAGGATCGTTATCACCCTTCAGCATCTTCATATACAGCAACTTGCCTTCCACCACCCGAGCCATATCAACCTCGCCCTTGACCTTGTGGCTGCATGTTGCCTTATACCTTGGAATGAAGCGTCGGAATGCATCGTAATAGCCATATTTCTCCCAGATGTGGATGAGCGTGCGGAGTCGGCGCGAATACTGCCGGGCTACGTTAAGTTTATTGCTCACTATCACTCCTGTCACCTCCTGGCGCGCGCCTCGCTTCTGCAGGCGGGTCTTGGCCTCGTTGATGGCAAAGCCTTGACCGGTGATTATCCGGCGCAGCTCGGTCCAGAACTCACCCTGTGGAGCAAACACATTGTGCATCGACGAGAACGTTATATCGTCAGCATAGCGGCTGTAACGAAGGCCAAACCGCTTGGCAAGACCTCCCAGACGGCGGTCGAGCACATCGCACACTGCATTGGTGAGCAGCGGCGATGTGGGTGCGCCCTGCGGCAGCACATATTTTGGAGTCTCTGTGCCATCGTCGTTCTGCGAGTCAACGCGCATGGCGCAGAGCCCGGCAATCACATTAGCCACTGCCTGTGGAAATTCGAATGGGGGCAATTGGAGACGCTTCCACACCCGAGCTTGCGAAATGCTTGGAAAGAAATCCTTCAGGTCGATGTTGAGCACATAGTTCTGACCGAGGTGCACAGCTGCATTGGTGGCCACCGAACGTCCTTCGGTAAAGCCCATGGCATGGTCCGATGGAGTGTATAGCGATTTCAATATCTCGTTGACATAGCGAAGCATAAGCTTGAACGTCGACGAGCGCGGAGCAGATATCGTCCGCGTGCCGCCTGACTTCTTCGGTATGGAAAACTCCTTGTAGCGTCCTTTTGTATGGTTCGGATTGCAGTAGTAGGTTAGTTTCTTCATTCTGAAAGGCCTGTCCACTCCGCCATACAAATCGTCGTTACGCTTTATATAGTTAAGCAAATCAAGGATATCATCCCTGTTTTGCAGCTTGCGTGCACGGGCGGCTATGTCTTGACGTATATCCATATAATTTGCTTACTTGGTGTTTATCCTTATTAAAAAACGGCGGCCGACATTTCGCGAACAGGTTCCTTGCTGATGTTTCTTTTCATCGTATATGCCCTCCTATAATTTTCTAAAATTATAGGAGGTGGCTAGGTTTTGATTAGAGGTTTCGCAACAATTTCGACATAGCGAAATTGTCGCGCCTCGTCAACTTGTTGACGCTTGGCGTAACAACATTACTATCTGCAGCCCACCAGAGACTTGCAGACATCCGGCAAAACGCCGGACAAAGTCAAAATATCGTATCAGCCTTCCTGATTCGCGAAATATGTCAACGACCGCTGTTGTATTTTCATTTCCGGCAAGCCGGATTCCTTTTCAAGGAGTAATCTGGGTTCCCCCGATTGGTTGTTACAAAGTTAGTGTTCAGTTACGAAATCTTGGTTCGTATTTTCCAAAAGTTATCAACATTTTTCCTTTATCCTAAGCCCCCATTTTCAATCAATATTCCAATAGGCATCAGGGTCGCCTTCAAAAACGTCGTAGATATCCTCGTCGCTATATCCGGCGTAATCTTGGGCATATGTCCCGGCAAACTCTTCGTAATGCTCAGTCTCATAGCTGCCACTGTTACTATAGTCGCAACAGGAGTCGTCGTCACTCTTATCACGCGAGCCGCTCCATCGCGCATCAAAGTCAGGGGTGAGATCGCCAAGCCATATCAAGGTTTTGCTGCCGTTCTTCTCAACATACGTAGTCCTACGGTCCTTATCCAAGAATTTCCACACCGAATCATATTCCACAGGAAGCACTTCGGTGCCGGTCTCATCGATTATCCCCCATTTTGAACCACGTCGCACCCGAGCCAATCCATAGTAAAATCCCTCAATCCAGTCATATCGCCCGAAAGGCACCACTTCATGCCCATCAGCAGCCACTACATGCCATTTGCCGCTATATCCTTTCACTGTCAAGTCCGTTTTCATACTGTTTTCTGATATTCTCATGTTATCTCGATTCTGATGCAAAGTTAGTCGATACTTACGAACCCATCGTTCGCATTTTTTGCAGATTTTGAATCAATCCTACATCTTGTTTACTTAGTTCTGAAAACAACTATTTCTATAGAGAATATTGCTGTTGTTCATCACAATAGATGCTCCATTAATAATTTGTATTACAAATATTATTTGTAATTTTGTGTTATCCAAAGATTAAAGTAGCGACTTGTTTCTTTGGACTACATATTTACGTTTTATAGCGTCTGCTATTTGTTCCATACACATTGAAACCTAGGAAATTTCATTTGCAAGAACGGGGAACAAGTTGCATACGCCCATGATATGCATGGGTGTCAACTTGCCGTTCTGACAGCTTTCCTAGGGCTACAATGTGGGCATTTCTGGCTCCCATGTTGTGTGTCCTAAGATTAGCGTCAACAATCAGAACTATGGCATTCGCTGGTATTAACTGTATAACAACGAATGTCACATTATTTTCATCTTAACCGTGGCAAAGCCATGGTTATGGGCAGAACTATTCTGCAACGCACAGCTACTTATTGCGTCGACGCCGTAGTTTCACAAATACCGCTATTTGTGCTTTTGGCTGTTTTTTGGCTAGCTCCTGCATTTTTCAAGCCTATTGAATATCTCAGTCATCGATGGATAATAATCTATCCTTGCACACAACCAATTTGCTTGGGATTCTTTGTTTTATTAATCACTTACCGTTGTAACTTCATACGCAAAGTGATAATTCTTTTAAGCACATTACTTTTCTATGCCGAATTATTCTGTTTTTTCAGTCAAGGGACTCGTATTGGACCCGTTCCATTAACTCTAACACTCCAAACCAATTATGCCGAGGCAACTGAATTCTTTTCAGTTTCAGCCAATTGGCTCGCACTCATTAAGGCATTTATTCTAGAATCTGCCATTCTTTCTGCATACATAATATTTAATATTCATTGGAAAAGAAAATATGAAACACTAAACCGAATAATCAAGAGATTGCCTTTATATACATTGTTTTCCATCGAGATTATAGCAGTGATAGGAAGCGTATTTTGTCTTTCCCGAAAAACTCAAGCATCATTCACACGTTATTGGCAGCATAACTCACACTTAAATAGTTATTTTTGCTCACCCTGTGTTTATTATTGGGCCGTAAAAGATATTGTCGATATAAACAAAAGCCAGAATCTCGATGAAATCATTCAGGCTTGTCAAGATGCCGTTGTAATTGATAATGCTCCAAACGACAGCCTGACAATTGTATATGTAATTGGCGAGTCACAAATTAAAGGACGTTCCTCTCTATATGGATATTTTATCGACACAAATCATCATATGAGGCAATTAATGGAATGTAATTCATTGATACCACTTGACAATGTTATTTCGATGACTCAGAACACAATCAACGAATACCCGGAAATGCTTTCATTGCACAGTCAATCTGATTCTAAATCTATAAGTAAATATCCCATCTTACCAGCCATCATGAAGAAAGCCGGCTTCTATTCTGCGTATTACGATAACCAATCAGTCTTAAACGGTAATAATTTCGATTTTGCATGCAACCATTTAATTGCGCGTAATGACATCAAACGTATTTGCTTTGATAGCACAAATGAGTCAACACTTTCCTACGACGGTGACATTACATCCAAATACCCACCTACATCCAATCATCTAAAATCATTTTATATTTACCATTTATTGGGACAACACACCGTTTGCGATAACCATACTCCATCGGATTATAAGTCTTTTTCAGCTGAATATTATCGCATAGTTCCTAACCTTGATGAAAATGGCAGAATTCGAATGGCTGCATACGACAATTCCGTTCATTATACAGATTCAATCATTTTCGCGATTATTAGCCAAATCGAAAATCGGAATGCAATTCTGGTTTACTGTTCTGATCATGGAGAAGAGCACTACGACTATAGAGACCAAGAGGGGCGATTACTTGGAATTGTCGAAATTCCGACTCTCAAACTATACCACGAAGTGCCTGCATTCATATGGATGAGCAAAAAGTACAGAGAAAAGCATCCTTCGTACTATCATATAATGACAGACAATTCATCAATACCATTATATAACGGAGACATTACATCTATAATTTTGGAACTAGCCTCCATTACAGTTCCCAACGTACGGCTACATTCTTCTTTACTACAAGGGATTGGCAATTCCTATAGAACACTCAACAATGGAGCTATAAAATATGATGCACACAGGCATCAATTCGACACAATTAAAATGCGATACTCGAATATTCAGCCTATATATTAAACCGATGCATTTTTTCAGACTTTTCGGTAGGCTTCCTGCATGCGGTTCACTCTGATTCTAACTTGCTCCACCACCTCTTCCGGACTGAGCACAAGCAAGTCGGCGCCATACGTTGTGAGCTCTCGCACCAGCTCATAGTTGTTCTTGCATTCGAGGGTAAAGAACATTCCTCCCTGGAGATGCGGATAGCGCTCGCGCAACGCCTTATCGGCATCGCCTCGTACTTTCCGGTACGAACCGTGCATGGGCTTGGTATCCACATACTCCATCTCGCGGTCGCTCACCCAACATGTAATGTTGAGAACCGGGGCTTTTTTACGGTTGGTTACGCCGATAATATCATCGTACCACTCATTCAAATCGCCTTCATACGCTTCATAGTGATGCGATAGCAACGGTTCCACCTCATCAATACGGTCGAGAGCAAAGGTAAGCATCATAGCATCGCTCTGGGCACGGCACAACAGGAACCACCGGTTGGCATACTCCTTCAGAAGATAAGGATGCACCTCCGTGCTGCGTCCATGAAGCGACAACTCGCCGTCGGCGTCCCCCTCAAACAGATGATAGGTGAGCCTCACCACCTGCTTGCGCACTATAGCCATGTAAAGTTCAGAAAACACCTTGGTATAGTTTCGAGGATTGGCCGAGAGCAACACTACCGGCGCCCCTTGTTGTGGTTTCTCGCTCAACTTGGCCTGCAAATCTTGGAGCGACTTCAATCCCGGCAGCCCGTCGAACTGCCCGAGGATAGCAAGCGTAGACCCCAGCAGATTCAGTTCCTCTTCGGTCATTCCTTTGTTGAAAATCGAAAACGACGGGTCGACGTAGCGAAGACATCGCTTGGTGTAGGTGCGTTGGCGGTCAGTGTCGTACGACTCCTCTGAATATCGCTCGATATCGGCCAATATAGGATTTTCATACTCCAGGTAACGGATATCCTTCTCAATGGTGCGACGTGTTACCCCATCACCACAGCTGTCGGGGTACTTCTCGGCTATCTCATCGCTAACTATTCGTGTAATATCGTCGAGCGAATAGGAATGGTTTCTGTCGGCCAGAAGCCGGTCGATAATCTGATAGCGGATAAATGCGTTTTTAGTATTCGGCATATATGTTTTTCTGATAGTTGTTGTGATGACTGATTTTTCTGGTGTTTTCTAATGAATCAAACGGATTCGAGAAATTACACCACAAAATTAGTTGATATTTGCGAACGCAACGTTCGCAAATATCACAAAAAGCACAAAAAAACTATCCAAAATTTGCCCCAAATCAATTTTTTCCGCTTCAAGGCCCTCTATTTATCCAATGGGCGCACCAAAAGGTTATCGAAACACACCATATTCCAGTCACTGCCAATGCCCCACAGCCCGCGCTGACACTCACCACTCGCCGGCAATGTTGCCACCATAGCACCATTAACTATCGCTCTGACTTCTGCAGCACCACACTGCAATGTCATGTGATTCCAGTCGTTTTGTTTTATGTCAATTGATCCGCTGCTCACCTCCTTCTGATTCACCGACAAGCTCCACCGGCCATCATGCCACACCGACATACCGATGCCATGCGGCGCAGTGTTGCTCTCGAACCACGACACATGCCCGTACACCTTGGCACAGCCATGGTCAGGTATACGGAAATCGACATCGACAGCATAGTTCGATGCATCGACATCACCGGCCTCGGTGAATGGCTCAGGATTGTTCGGGCCCCAAGGATCCCAGCAAATAAGGCCATCGGTTATCTGTTGCTGCAACATTCCGTTACCATCGGCATCGGTTACAACCTCGAAAGCGCCGCCTTGGTCGGAGAGATAGCGTGGAGTGCAATGGTTGCGGTGATAGGAATCGAAATCATCGCAGTATATATCAGGGAATTTCTCTAATCGAGGCACTTGATGCTTGGCAGTTCCTTTGCGCTGACCGACAGTGTTGGTGATAGTATATATTGAATTAGGATTGAGCACAATGTTCACTACTCCATCATGGGGTTGCAACCGAGGCAACTGCACAAACTGCTCACAAGAATCGCTCCTCCATATATACAAGCACTTTGCGTTAGCCGCCGACACATCAACCGAAATTGAATCGGCACTCTCACCCGTGACTATCACCATACTGTACAAATCCTTTGAGGGATGCTTCAGGGTTACATACATCATCCCTGAGGGAGTCTCGCCACAGGCATCGTCAAGATAACGCCAACCCGGTTCGGCAAACTGGGTGGTGTGAGCTATAGCCCACACGGCAGGGCGCACTTCGTAATGGCCACACCACGGAGTCTTGGCGCCAACCACCCCCACTCCATTCCAGCTCACATTCGGATAATAAGAATCAAGCGGACACCACACCAACGCCTTAACAGCCCGGTTTCTGATGTAATTACGGTTAGTATTGCGTGCAAAGGTCAATGCATTATCCCAACGGCCTTGCAATATCGATGCCTCACTTTCCCAAATGGGGATGCCAAGCGCCAATGCCTCGGGAGTGGCATCCTCAACGAGATAGTGGTATCCAAGAACATCCACGCAACTGCGCATCAGCGAATCGGCCGTCAATTCGTCGGCATAGCTCCACGGTTTGTGATGCTTCGGTGACGAACAATACATATCGTTGCCTACTATTTTAACATTTTCAAGTCGCATACTGTCGAGTGTAGGCCGAAGCATATCGACGAGATAGCGGCGCGACGGCCCG
>JBJEKE010000365.1:0-7388 GCA_051878475.1 Muribaculaceae bacterium
ATCAACAAGCCCAATTCCGAACTTGAGCAGAAGGCCGACGAATGGATAGCAAAATTTGCCGCAGCACAGCAGCCCGACGGCTATATCAACACCTTCTATACCCTCACCGGGCTTGACAAGCGCTGGGGCGACATGGACAAGCACGAAATGTACTGCGCCGGCCATATGACCGAGGCTGCAGTGGCATACTATAAGGCTACAGGCAAGCGCAAATTTCTCGACGTAGCCATCAAGATGGCCGACCACATGATGAACACTTTCGGTCCCGACAAGCGCCATTGGGTTCCCGGCCACGAAGAGATAGAACTTGCGCTGGTGAAGCTTGCAGCGGTTACCGGCGAACAGAAATACAGCGACTTTGCCTACTGGCTACTTGAGGAACGCGGTCACGGCCATGGCCAAGGCGTAGGACACGGCAGCGTTGACGGCAAGGCGTACTGGAACAAGCGGTACTATCAGGATTCGATACCGGTGAGCCAGCTCAGCAGCATCTCGGGGCATGCAGTGCGCTCGATGTATCTGTATTGCGGCATGGCCGATGTGGCAGTGCTCCGCAACGACACCACATATGTGAATGCGCTCAACCGACTTTGGGACGATGTTGTGCTGCGCAACATGTATATCACCGGCGGTATCGGCTCATCAGCCCACAACGAAGGCTTCACCGAAGACTATGACCTGCCGAACAAGGAAGCCTACTGCGAAACATGCGCATCGATAGGGATGGTGTACTGGAACCAGCGAATGTATCTGATGACAGGCGACTCGAAATACATTGATGTGCTTGAGCGCTCGATGTATAACGGCGCATTGGCCGGCATATCGCTCAGCGGCGACCGTTTCTTCTACGTTAACCCTCTGGAATCGGACGGGAACCACCATCGCCAGGCATGGTATGGCTGCGCATGCTGCCCCAGCCAGGTGAGCCGTTTCGTTCCATCGATTGGCAATTACATATATGCCCAATCGGCAGATGCACTATGGGTTAACCTGTTCATCGGCAGCAACGCCAAGATTGACATAGATGGAGAGGAAGCCACAATCAGCATTGCCACCGATTATCCGTGGAACGGACATGTCGAAATCGTTGTTGACTCGCCGAAGCCAATCAACAAGGCGCTTAAAGTACGTATTCCCGGCTGGTGCAAGAGCTACGCCATAAGCATTGGCGACAAAGCAGTGACACCCGAGGTCGACAAGGGCTATGCCGTTATCAATGGTGTCAAGCCAGGCGAAAAGGTGAGCATTGACATGGAAATGCCGGTGGAGATGGTATCCGCTGACCCACGAGTGAAAACCGATGAAGGCAAGCGAGCCATACAACGCGGTCCGCTGGTGTACTGTATGGAAGAAGTAGACAACAAGGGGAACTACGAGGGCACCACAGTAGCCGACGCCACCCAGTTCAGCACCGAGACAGCCAAGGTGAGCATCGACGAGATGACGATAGTAAAAGCCACATCGGCAGACGGGCAAGTGGCCACACTCATCCCCTACTACGCATGGGACAACCGCGAAGCCGGGAAAATGAAGGTGTGGGTTGACTACACCGGCACTGAAAAATAAAGCCGGAAACATCCGAATCCACGCGGGCTGCATCGATGGAATAATACACGGTGCAGCCCGTGGTGCATTTTTTCGTCGGTCGAAAAAGGCCGTTCGGCAAGCGAATCGGGGTGTTTGTCAAATATCATTAATAGCAATTAAGGAATGATGCATAAATTGTGCCAGATTTTAAAAATAACATATGCGTTATCACACTCTCTAAACTAACCGTAATTCAAGTGAAAGATGAATTGGATTGATTGATTTCAGAATGTTACAGAATGCCGCCTTTCGGGACCAAACCATAAGCAGCATTACAACAATGGCAGAGGACATTGTTACTTTAAGTTTGACATTATTCATGGCCCGAATGATTGACGTATTTCCAAGGCAGCGTGAGCTACGCCAGCACACGGCGGCAATATTTATGCCTTCGAAAACACAGGACCACGATATAACGGTCGGCAACCGGTAAAATGCCCAGCCGACCGTTGTATCAACCAAAAATCACCATCTTGCCTATTCGTCGCTCAAGGAATAAGGAGAATAAACAGATAATAATTGAAATATTCTCTTAAACATGGGTTCTGAAATTGATGGGGATGACAAACAATGCAACACCAAGACTTGCATCCCCGTCTTTTTTCAGGGTTATTTATAAAAACAAGAAAAAAATTACTACATTTATGTCCATGAAATGGTACATATTACGTAACTTACTATTATTCACTGTATTTGGGATTGTCTCACACATCCTGATTGCTAAATATGCCACTATCCCACAATATATATACGATATATTCCAGAATGGCATCTCCTTGCTTTACACAGCCATAGCATTCAATGTTATCGGAGCATTGATAATCGTACTCACCCGCTGGGCCAACAACAACTACATATCGAAAAGCAAACGGCTCGTACGGTTCTACACCATCTATGCCATAATAGGAGCACTGATGCTTGCCGCAAACTATGCTGTTTGCGTATTGGCCAAGATTCTTGCAGGAGTGACACCGGTGTATATACTGTCGCGCAGTGGCTGGGTGGTGCTATCGATAGCGTGGTTTGCTGAGATGGCCATATCGAGCTGGCTGATGGCCAACCACACCGTGACCATCAACAACAAGCTACGCGAAGAGACAATGAAACTCCAGATAGAGAACAGCGAAGCCCAATACAAGGCGTTGCAAAGCCAGCTGAATCCGCATTTTCTGTTCAACAGTCTTAACACCCTGATAGCAGAAATAAGCTATAACCCCGACAATGCGGTGCAGTTTACCCGCAACCTATCGAACGTGTACCGTTATGTACTTCAGTGCCAGGATAAACAGGTGGTGAGCATAAGCGAGGAACTTGAGTTTCTCAATGCCTACATATTCCTGCACAAAGTTCGTCTGGGCGAATGCATAAGCAGCGAGTGCAAGCTGACCGAAAGCTTCATCGACCAGCAGATACCTCCGTTGACCCTTCAGCTTCTTGTTGAAAACGTAATTAAACACAACACCATATCGTCGGCCAAGCCAATGACAATAACCATTGGCAGCGAAGACGATTATCTGGTGGTGAGCAACCCGATAGCCCAAAAGAAGAGCAAGCCCGAAAGCAACGGCATCGGGCTCAGCAACCTCAACAACCGGTGTAACATGATATGCGGCAAAGGCATAATCGTGATTGCCACCCAACATACTTTCACCGTAAAAATACCTACAATATCATGAACAAAATCCGCACCATCATAATAGAAGACGAGATACCTGCAGCACGACTGCTATATTCAAGCGTAACCAAGCTGCGTCCGGAATGGAGTGTAGAGATAGTTCCCGGCAGTGTAGACGAGGCCATTGAGTGGTTCAAGAGCCATGACACCCCCGACTTGATATTCCTCGACATCAACTTGTCGGACGGCGATGCGTTCGACTTGCTGACAGCCGCGAAGCCGAAATCGGCAATAATCTTCACCACAGCGTACGACCAGTATGCAGTGCGGGCCTTCACCGTTAACAGCATCGACTATATTCTCAAGCCGGTTGACGAGCAACGTCTGGCCGATGCCATAGCCAAATACGAGGGGATGCACCAGCGAGGGATGTTGGTAGACGAAAACTACCTTAACAATCTGCTGGACACCCTGATGAGCAAGGGGAAGAAATACCGTAACCGTTTCATGATTTCGGACGGCACGCGTTTCTGGTCGCTTCAGGTTGAGGACATAGCCTACTTCTATTCGGAGGATAAAATCACCTATGCGGTGACAGCCAACGGGCGCGAGCACGTAATCGACTTGTCGCTGAGTCGGCTTGAGGAGCAGCTCGACCCGGAGAAGTTCTTCCGCATCAACCGTCAGATGATACTCAACATCGACGCCATCGAGCATGCCCGCACCTACTCGAAGGGAAAAATCAAGATTGTAGTGAATCCGCCTTTCAAAACCGACATCTTCATCAGCGACAGCCGATTGGCAGCGTTCCGGATGTGGCTTAACTATTAAAACAGAATCTGCTTGGTGTATTTGCCATCGCTCCACACCTTGCTGTCCATAAGGTGATAAAGCGGTGTCAGCCTGGCATTGCAACCCTCAACGCCAAATGTAAAGAATCCTGCAGAAGTGATTGCATCGGCCGATGGTATTCTGACATCAGAAGCATTCTCACATCCGAGCATCAGCGGGCCATAGAAAGCGCGATGTCGGTCCATTTGGGTGTTATCGGCATTGAGCGTTGGAGCAAGATATGTTCGAAGCGAGAAATCGAGGCTTACTACATCGCCACGGCGAAATTTGTGTACGACAATGGCAAAACCATTCTCAACGGTACACTCCAATGGCTTTCCATTTACTTTTATAGCCACATCTGCCATCCAATGAGGCAGCGGCAAACGGAGCGAAGCGATGCCTCGCGAATTGTCGTCGATAACAAACCGGATATTGTTACCAAAAGGATAACCGGTGGTTTGTCGCATTTCGAAACGGCGATTGCCCTCTGCAATGCTGATAGAGCCAGAATGGTAGAATGGTACATACAAATCGTTGATATCGAGCCTGTAGGCATATCCGGCAGCAACACCAAGGCCCTCGCCGCCACGCATTGTACAGCACCAATGAGCCTCGTCGGCACTTACAGCCAGCAAAGGGCTCGCGATTGCATTGCCCGGGCATTTGTCGCAACCGAATCCGCCGTTATAACGCTGAGCGTGACAGAGAGCATTGTAGTAAATCAGTTCGGCATCGTCGCGATACTCCGGGTTGCCTGTAGCCAACCAAAGCTGAACAGCCAGCATATACGAATCGACAATGGCACAGGGCTCGGTCCAAGTGTCGTAGCGCATGAACCAGTTGTAGTTTGCATAGTTCTCGGTCATTCCATACTTTTTATACAATAACCAACGCTTCTGCGCCTCGGCCACCAGAGACTGTTCGCCGGTGATTTGGGCATAACGCATCAAGCCGCGGCAAGCAGTGAGAGTGGCGTGAGTCTGCGCCTTGATTGCAATGAGGTCAACTTGGAGAAATCGGGCGATGAGTTCGTCGATTGTAGCCTTGATATCATCATCCGGCATCACAGCATAAGCATGTATAAGGCCTTCCATGCCGATGAACACACAACCGATATCGGTGGATAGCATCCAGTTGCCGATGGTAGCGGCAATATTACCCGACTCAGCACCTTCGGCCTGCATCTTTGTGCGCTCGGCATAGTCGATAGGGTATTTAGCATACTCTCCCCGTCCGGCAACAAACAGGTTGTGGGCGATAGAATTAATAATCGGGAGCACCGAATCGTCGCCACACCACTGATAGTATTCACACAATCCGCGTAATACCCAGCCATTGCCCGATAGTTGTTGCTCGTTCATCTTTCCGGGATAAATAGTACCGAAATAGCCGTTGGAGTTCAGGTGAGCCGGAATTCGGCGTATTATTTCGGCCAGATACTTGGGCGAACGGTGCGAAGCCCTGGCGTCGCACACCAAACCGAGGATAGTACGGCCCTCGGTATCTCCGGGCCAATAACCAGACTGCTCTTCGGTGAGGAAAACATTGTCGGGCAGATATTTAGTTGTTTCCAGACGGTTGAAGTTCTGATTTATACGGCAAGAGAGCTCACCGCCGATGGTAATATTGATTACAGGCTCTTGAGCACAAGCCGGAAATCCACACATTGTCGCCAAGGCAACAACAAGGGTAGATTTTAAGAGATTGGTGATATTCATGATATGTTCAGATAAATTATGTTATGCAAAGATAGTGCAAATGAGCGCAGAGAATTGCGAAAATGCTCACAAATCACGGAATATTTTATAAAAAAAGGCGAGATGGTAGCGGAATCTATCAAAAAAAGACACAATCCGCTGGCATTTCGGTGCATTTCCGGTTACAAAAAGCCACTTGTGGCGCTTATCGTAAATGTGGACATAGAGGCATAGCGAAAAACCGGGCTAATGCGACAAGTGAAAAACCTGTCGACGGAAATGGCGGTTTTCGCTTTAAAATACCGATAATAAGATGTAATTTTGTGAGTTGCATAGTGATTAATTGAATAATTTCGACAATGACCGACAATACACTGATTCCATTGATAGGCAAATCGCTCGACGAGTTGCGCGAGATTGCCCAAAACGTAGGGCTAAAGCCATTCCAAGGCGGCCAGATTGCCAAATGGCTGTATGAGAAACGGGTAAAGAGCATCGACGAAATGACCGACCTGTCGATAGCCGGACGTCAACGCCTTGCCCGGCAGTACTGCGTAGGGCGTCAGGAACCCGACGTAGTGACTGAAAGCATCGACGGCACACGCAAATATCTGTTCTACGCATCGAGCGGCAATGCCATAGAAAGTGTGTATATACCCGAAGATGACCGCGCCACATTGTGCATATCGTCGCAGAAAGGGTGCAAGATGAATTGCTCGTTCTGCATGACCGGGCGTCAAGGCTTCCACGGCAATCTTACAGCAGCCGAGATCATCAACCAGATACTCAGCATACCCGAATCGGAAAGCCTCACGAATGTGGTGTTTATGGGTATGGGCGAACCTATGGACAACTACGATGCGGTGGTTAATGTGATAGAGGTACTCACCGCCAAATGGGGCTTTGCATGGAGCCCGAAGCGAATCACCGTGTCGTCGATAGGGAAGCTCACCGAGCTGAAACGACTCATCGACAACACATCGGTGCACATTGCCATCAGCGTGCATTCACCATTCCATCGCGAGAGGCTTCAACTAATGCCCGTGGAGAATGCATTTCCTATCGACGATGTAATGACCCTGCTTGCAAACTACGATTTCGCGCACCAACGCCGTCTGTCGGTTGAATACATCATGTGGGACAACTTGAACGACGACATCGCCCATGCCGATGCACTTGCCGATCTCATCCGCCACACGTCGGCACGTGTGAACCTCATACGTTTCCATGCCATCCCCGATTCGCGGCTACGCACAGCCACAAACCAGCGAATGGTGGAATTCCGCGACCACCTTAACCAGCTTGGCATCATTTGCACCATCCGCCGAAGCCGTGGCGAGGACATCATGGCCGCCTGCGGAATGCTTGCCGGCAAAAACAAAAGCAATCAATAACCCAAGAGATTCACAGATAATGAAACAATTAAGATTAACATTGATAATGGCGAGTATTATTGCCAGCGCAGCAATGCTAAACGCCGCCATACCATCGGGATACTACGACTCGGCAGTGGGAAAGAACAAGCAAAGCCTTCTGTCGGCACTCTGCGACATAGTGGGCTCGCACACCACAGTTTCATACAATGGACTATGGAGTGTGTATGCCACATCGGATGTACGCGACAACGGCTACGTATGGGACATGTACTCTACCTC
>JBJEKE010000366.1:0-7386 GCA_051878475.1 Muribaculaceae bacterium
GTACCACACGGCTTTTTATGTCGTTGCTGATGAGGAATTCCTGCCGGATTTCGGGCTCGATATGTATTTCGCCCAATTCGCCGATAAATGGGTTGGCTCCTTCGCAAGGACGGAACGAGCCGTTGCCTTCCGATTCAAAGCTGCAGCTGTCGTAGTTGCGGAACGCACCGGCACCGGCGGCAAACAGAGCGGCACTGAGGCGGCGTGCATAGTTCTTGGGTGTGAACACCACCAGCTTGAGCAAGCGGCCCTGCTGAGGCATCATCACAGCAATGTCGTTGAGTCCGAGGCGTGATGCAATCTCGTGCGACACACCGCGCGAGGCATTGTCAAGGTTGGTGTGGGCCGAATAGATGGCAATGCCGTATTCGATGGCCTTGATTATAATGCGTTCGCGTTCAGAGTTGATGCCAATGCGCTTAATGCCGCGAAACAGCAGCGGATGGTGTGAAACCACCAGGTTGCAGCCGCGGCTTGCGGCCTCGTCGATAATGGCTTCGGTAACATCGAGGCACAACAGCGCCGCCTCGGCTTCAGCATCGGGATTGCCTATCTGAAGCCCGGCGTTGTCGTAGCTCTCTTGGAGCGATAGCGGAGCGTAACGCTCAATTTCGTTGATTATGTCGGAAATACGCGGCATGTTATTCTTTTATGTCAACTTTCAGGCAAAGCTCGTCGAGCTGTTTGTCGTCGATGCGCGATGGGGCATCGAGCATTACGTCGCGGCCTGAGTTGTTTTTCGGGAAAGCGATGCAGTCGCGTATGCTGTCCAATCCGGCAAAGATGCTAACCCAGCGGTCGAGCCCGTAGGCAAGTCCCCCGTGAGGCGGTGCACCGAATTTGAAAGCGTTCATCAGGAATCCGAATTGCTCCTGAGCGCGCTCGGGTGTGAAGCCCAGAATCTCGAACATCTTTGCCTGAAGTTTCGGGTCGTGGATACGGATGCTGCCGCCACCCACTTCGATACCGTTGCACACCATGTCGTAGGCATCGGCGCGAACTGCAGCCGGGTTGGTGTCGAGAAGCGGAACGTCTTCGTCTTTTGGATGGGTGAATGGATGGTGCATGGCCATCAATCGGCCTTCTTCCTCGCTCCATTCAAACATCGGGAAGTCGACAACCCACAGCAATGCAAATTTGTTTTTGTCGCGCAGGCCAAGGCGTTCGCCCATTTCGAGACGCAGCTCGCACAGTTGCTTGCGGGTCTTCATCACGTCGTCGCCGCTGAGAATCAGAATAAGGTCGCCCGGCTGAGCGTTCATTTCGCTCTTCAAGCCTTGAAGCACCTCTTGCGAGTAGAATTTGTCGACCGACGATTTCACAGAGCCGTCCTCGGCTACGCGGGCATACACAAGGCCTTTGGCGCCAATCTGCGGACGCTTCACAAAGTCGGTGAGTTGATCTATTTGCTTGCGGGTATACACAGCGCATCCGGTTGCGCATATACCGCCAATGTAGGCAGCATCGTTGAACACGGCAAAGTCGCCCTTGCCATTGAAGAACTCCTTAAGTTCAACGAATTCCATCCCGAATCGCATATCGGGCTTGTCGGATCCAAAGCGCTTCATGGCCTCGCACCAGGGCATGCGGATAAACGGTTCGTTGAGTTCCACGCCGCGGATGGTCTTGAACAGGTATTTGGTCATGCCTTCGAAGAGCTCGATGATATCGTTTTGCTCAACGAACGACATTTCGCAGTCAATTTGGGTGAATTCCGGCTGACGGTCGGCGCGGAGGTCTTCGTCGCGGAAGCACTTTGCAATCTGGAAATAGCGGTCGAACCCCGAAACCATCAGCAGCTGCTTGAGGGTCTGTGGACTTTGCGGCAAGGCGTAGAACTGGCCGGGGTTCATGCGCGACGGCACAACGAAGTCGCGGGCGCCTTCGGGAGTAGAACCGATAAGAATAGGGGTTTCCACTTCGAGAAATCCTTTGCTGTCGAGGTAGCGGCGCACTTCGATGGTCATCTTGTGGCGCAGTTCAAGGTTTTTGCGCACAGCTGTACGGCGCAGATCGAGGTAGCGGTATTTCATTCGGATGTCGTCGCCTCCATCGGTGTTGTCCTCGATGGTGAATGGCGGCACTTCGCTCCGGTTGAGTATGTTGAGGTCGGAAGCGATGATTTCGATGTCGCCGGTAGGCAAGTTCTTGTTCTTGCTGCTGCGTTCGGCCACAGTGCCTGTAACGGCGATAACAAATTCGCGTCCGAGCTGGTTGGCTTTTTCACAAAGATCGGCATTCACTTCGTTGTTGAATACGATTTGGGTAATGCCGTAACGGTCGCGGAGGTCGACAAATGTCATGCCGCCCATTTTTCGTGAGCGCTGCACCCATCCGGCGAGCGTAACCGATTTGCCGGCATCGGTAATGCGGAGTTCTCCGCAGGTGTTAGTCCTGTACATATTGTGGTAAGTAAATTAGTTTTAATAAATCATACAAAAATAATATAAAAGGAGCGAAAAGCATAGAAAAAAACGAAAATCCACCACAAATGCCTTAATAATATGGGTCATTAGTATCCTTCCAGTGAATTCTGAATGTGCTGCTTATATATAAATGGCACCGCCGCTCGTGCTGGGCGCGGGCGGCGGTGAATAATATTGATGAGGTACTTAATCGAAATTATTTTTTGCGAACAAGTTCTTTGCTAACAGTGTTGCCACGACGTATGATGTATACGCCTCCGTCAGAAGGGCTGGCTACGCGAACACCTTGCAGATTATAGTATTCGGTTTCGGCTGCCGGGTCGGCATCGATGCCGTCGACGCCCGACCATTCGCTTACGGTGAGAGTTACGAGATTCTCGGTGAATGTAACTTCAAACTTGTAGGAGCCTTGTGGCAGAGTCATCGTTGCATTGGGGCTACGAACAATCTTGGTGGCTTCGTTAGCGTTGATGGCTTGTTCATCGCTCAATGAACCGCCCCAGCGGGTGCTGGTGTCCGACCCGATCTGTTCAGTGATGCCGAAGGATGCTCCGTCGATGGTGCCGCAGTAGGTGAATACGTTCCCCTCTTTCTCGAATGCCAGAGGTTGGTCGGCGTCCCAATTGTTGCCGTCGATGTTTCCGAAGATGTAAAGATTGTCGGGCGTTACGTAGGGCTTGATTGTGTATGCGACAATATTCATGTTGGGATACAATATATCATCGGAATATGGATTAGTGTCAGGTGTAAGCACATTGTCCCAGTTCTCATCCAGAATGCCACTTGTCATAGCCAAGTAGATCTCTCCGTCGGTTTCGGGGATTGCGATCGATCCGTAGTAGGGGCTTGGCATTAAATTGTTTAATTCCGCTTCGGTCTTGAAAAATCCATAGAAGAATGTGGTGCCTGGAGTTTCGCAAGAGAGGGTTATTCTGGTGCCGGGATAAACATCGCCGCTTACCGAGGCTTCCGGAGCTTTAACACATACTGTTTGTGTGAAATGTTTCACCTCGCTGTCATCGTATCCGGGAGCAGTCGCCTTGGCGTAGATAGAGATGTTATGCTCCATTGTTACAGGCTCGGTGTATTCAATCCAATCGCCGCCTTCGGTCTCGGTGTAGTAGATGGTGGCGCCTTCAGTTTCACATGTCAGGGTGAATTTGTCTCCTACAGTAGGGTATGGGGAGTATCCGGAGCCAGAAGGAGCGACGAATTGTGGCGCAGCCACAGGATTCGATAAAGTGTATTGGAAGATAACCATATTGGGATTTAATGGATCGTAGATGAATGGATCGGATGGATGATCGCTCCAGTCGTCTGCTACAAAGCCGCTGGCTACAAGCATGTTTGTGGCTTCGGTGATTGTAATCGGTTCAGTGTAGACTGTTGGCACCAGACTGTTGAGATCCTCCGGGTTTTGGAATAATCCGTAGAATAGCATAGTGCCCGGAGTTGCGCAAGATAGGGTCACCTGGGTCCCAGGTGCTACAGCACCGCTTGCCGATGCTTCAGCCGCAAGAACCGTTACACCTTTTCTGAAATGTATCTCCTCGCTGTCGGAATGCCCGGGAGCAGTTGCCTTTGCATATATGGAAATGTTGTGTTCCATTGTCACTGGCTCGGTGTATTCAATCCAATCGCCGCCTTCGGTTTCGGTGTAATATATCGTAGCGCCTTCGGTTGCGCATGTCAAGGTGAATTTGTCGCCTACGACAGGCATTTCCATAAGTCCTGACTTTGGGACGCTGAGTTCAGGTGTTGCCGTCTGGGGCAACCTGTATTCGGATGGATAGAATTGCAGCTCACCGTTATATTGTGCCACTACAGCTAATATATCGTATGTGCCAGGTTCGGTTGATGCAATCTTGAAGTTGTTGTGGAACACGTAGGTGTTTCCATTTTGGATTACGTTGAAGTTAAGTGCCGTACTGGTAGCGTCAGGTCCCGGAGTGGCTTCGGTTATCTGGATTTCTTTGAGGAGGACTACGTGGTTAATCTTGTCGAGGTCGACGGAGCCGAGGTCGTAGATTTCCTCGAATTCAAGTGGCTCGGTGGCGTCGGTATCTCCATAAAAATCGCCTTCCGGGATAATTTCGTAGGTGCCATTGTAGTTCTGAACCTTGGCAAGCCAGTAGGGATAAATCATATTGCCGGTAGTGAGTCCGGTGCCGCTCTTGTATATCAATGAATAATAGCTTGATTCGTAGTCGGTGATATAGATGTAGTTGCCGTGTGCGAGTGCTACAATAGAAGTAAATCCTACGGCGAAAATGTCGGAGTAAGCCTTGTTCTCTTCCGGCAGAGGCACGTCGGCGAGTAACTCGGAGAGCGATTCATAAGGTCTGCAGAAGTTTAATGTGGCAGTGGCTATCTGGCTCGTATTGTCGTCCTTGACTGCGATGGCACTAATGGTTATGGTTTCGGTGATGTCTGTGCTGATGGCAAATGGGCCACAGTATTCGTCCGACGTAGTGTTGGGCTCTTCACCATCGATAGTATAGAAGATGGTAGCGCCTGATGTTTCACACGATATGTTCACCTCTACATCGCCATTGACGGTTATGAAGTATCCGCCGTCAGGATCGATGGTGGGTGTGGCAACGTTGGTAACGAGCTCATTATCGTTGGCAAAGGCACTGAATGCCGCCACTGCTGCGAGCGCAGAAAGAATAAGTTTCTTCATAATGATTTAATTTTTAAAGTTAATTGACTGTTTTAGGCAAAGGTAAATAATAAATATGGAATTTCCGTGAATATAGCATTGAAAAATGCGTTGGTTTTGATGATCAATGCTCAATGGCGATGACATTCACGCATTTTTGTTGAATCGTTGGCGCTTTTCAGTTATATTCAGAGTATGTCAGGGCATAGCATGGCCGTTCAGCGGCAAATTGTGGCAAAAATGTCTTGTCGGATAAGCTTTTCGACAAAAAAACGTGCAAACGCTTGCACGGATAAAATATTATACTTACCTTTGCAACGCAATTCAGAAATGAAGCATTCGGGGTGTAGCGCAGTCCGGTTAGCGCACCTGCTTTGGGAGCAGGGGGTCCCAAGTTCGAATCTTGGTACCCCGACAAATGAAGGGGATTACAGCAGCGGTAATCCCTATTTTTTTTAAGTCCATTAATTGCAGTCATCGATACGATATTGCGATATCGTAGATTTTTTGTAAAAAACGAGGGAAAAATATTGATATTTCAAATTGAAATTTCTAAATTTCGCTCCGAAATCATCAATCAAAAAAATCTACGAATATGAAAGTAGGTATTCCAAAAGAAATCAAAAACAATGAGAACCGAGTGTCGGTTACTCCAAGTGGCGTGGCAGAGTTTGTGAAGAATGGCCACGAAGTGTATGTTCAGCACACTGCTGGTGAAAACAGTGGTTTCCCCGATTCGGAATACGAAGCTGCAGGTGCAACGATTCTCCCTACCATCGAGGCCGTGTATGAAATAGCCGATATGATAGTAAAGGTAAAGGAGCCCATCGAGCCGGAGTATAAGCTGATAAAGAAGGACCAGTTGCTATTCACTTATTTCCATTTTGCAAGCGATGAAGAGCTGACAAAAGCGATGATAGAGAGCGGAGCCGTGTGTCTGGCATATGAAACAGTGCGCAAGGAGGACCGTTCGCTTCCGTTGCTTATTCCTATGAGCGAAGTTGCCGGACGCATGTCGATTCAGGAAGGTGCTTATTATCTTGAACGTCCACGTGGCGGCAAAGGCAAGCTGCTGGGCGGCGTGCCGGGCGTAAAGCCTGCCAAGGTGCTGGTGCTTGGAGCCGGCGTGGTAGGATACAATGCAGCCAAGGTGGCAGCCGGCATGGGTGCCAACGTTACTATCATGGACGTCTCGCTGCCGCGTCTGCGCTATCTCGACGATGTGCTGCCCGCAAACGTTACCACAATGTACTCGAGCAACTATAACATCCGCAAGGAGCTGCCCGATACCGACTTGGTTATTGGCTCGGTTCTGATTCCCGGCGCAAAGACTCCACACTTGGTTACACGCGACATGGTGCCGCTGCTCAAGAAGGGTTCGGTAATGGTCGACGTGGCTATCGACCAGGGCGGTTGCTTCGAAACATCACATCCCACAACTCACACCGACCCGATTTATGAGGTAGATGGTGTGGTGCACTATGCTGTTGCAAACATTCCAGGTGCTGTGCCTATGACTTCTACAATCGCACTCTCCAATGCCACTCTGCCATATGCCATCAAGCTGGCAAACATGGGTTGGCGCGAAGCTTGCAAGGCCGACAAGGCATTGGCTCAAGGCTTGAATATCGTTAACGGTAAGGTTGTGTTCCCGGGTGTTGCCCAGGCTTGGAATCTTCCGCTCGAAACGGTTGAACTCTAATTTCACTCGTAAATAATTGTTTGGCAGGGCTTGCGGTGCATCAATGCACCCTTCCCTGCCTTTGCTGTGATTGAACCAAACTGGAGTTTCCCGATTACCTTCTGTAAAAAATTGATGTAAAAACGCGATGGTTTGTTTTGTTCTACGCGTTTGGCGCACTATCTTTGTAAACGGATTGGGACAACGCATTTACTGTGGATGTGGCCCGACCGAAAACTTTAAACTTTTACACCATTATGAAGAATATTCCTATCTTGCTGGCCGAGAAACTATTGAACATTAGTGCTATCAAACTCCAACCGGAGATTCCGTTTGTATGGGCATCGGGTTGGAACTCTCCAATCTATACCGACAACCGAAAGACCTTGTCGTATCCCGACGTGCGCAGCTTCATTAAACTTGAACTTGCCCGCACCATAGCCCGCTGGGATGCGAGCTGCTGTCACCAGAATCTGGTGATATTTGCGTTTGCGCAGGTCAGCGCCCTATCAGTATGTCTCAGCTTTGCGGGCGCCCCCCACAGGACAGGGCGGCAGGGCGACACTGTGCCCAAACGCAGCACGCATTCTCGGCCGCAGTTCAGACGCGGTGCCTTA
>JBJEKE010000367.1:0-1806 GCA_051878475.1 Muribaculaceae bacterium
CAACAAATACAGTACTCTGCGGCGAACCGCTCGAGCTGCCGTATCACGAATCGTTTGCCAACACAAAATATTCCACTCCATGGGTCACCGACGCACAAATAAATGCCATGGAGTGGTCGCTGACATTCGACGACGAGGAGGGTGAAGTTGAAGAAGTGGTTAGTCAGGACAGCGACAATGGCATGCTCACTGTAGATTCCAAATACGCCGACTACGGCGCACAGTCGCGCATTGTATCTCCAATGATTAATCTAAATATGGTTTCAGTGCCTGAGCTCATCTTCTATTTCTACCAAGCCCGCAGCTCGTGGTACGACCCGGAATGGGACGGCGAAATCAACGACCGTCTGCAAGTGCAGATTGCCTTCGACGGCGGCGATTGGACCGATGTCGACGGGGCCTTGTATTATCAGAACGTAAGCCCGACCGGATGGGTTAAATGTGTGGTATCGCTGCCTAAGAATGCGACAGCCGGCTATGCAAACATTGGGTTGCTTGCCACTTCCGAGTCCGACGACGGAGCTTACCGCAATATGTATGTCGATAACATCACCATCGACGAATCGGCAACAGCACACGACCTGGCTGTAGCTTCGTTTGCTGCCGAACAGAAACGTGTCGACCCGGGCACAAATCTTGTGCTGAATGCATCGGTGCGCAACCGTGGCAACGATGTCGACGCCGACGCCTACTCAGTGGTGCTTATGCGCGACGGAGTTGAATTCGCCGTTGCCGAGAGCCGTCAGATTCCTGCGGCATCATCGGCCGATTTCTCATTCACTGTAGCTACCTCGATGGCCGACGCCTCAGCTGAAAGCATCGATTGGTGCGTGAAAGTAATTTATGCCGACGACGAGAACACCGACAACAACACTTCCGACATTGTCTCAACCTCGGTGCGCCGTCCCGACTTCCCTACAGTGGGAAACCTTGGCGGTAACTGGGACGGAAATGTGGTTACACTCAGCTGGGATGAGGCGCAGTCAATCGACGCTCCGGTGCACGACACTCCGGTGCAAGTTACCGACGACTTCGAACAATACGATGCATTTATCATCGACAACATCGGCGACTGGCGAGTGGTTGATGTTGACAAAGCTAATACTCTCTCTTCACCACGCATCGGCAGTTATTCTCACAAGGGCGAACCGATGGCATTCCAGGTGTTCAACGCTGTTGAAGCGGGAGTGTGGACCGACGACTATCGCGACCTGTCCCTGCAACCCTATTCTGGCAACAGCTACCTCATGTGCCCTTCGACCGATTATCCGGCCGAAAACGACGATTGGCTCATAACTCCACGTCTCGACTCCCGCGCACAGACGGTTTCGTTTATGGCTAAAGCCGCTTCATACGATTCAGAGTGGATTAAGGTATATTACTCCACCACCGACAATCACATCGACAGTTTTGAGCCTCTCAACGACGATAAAGTTATCTACGTAGGCGATTACTGGAGTGAATACAGCTACGAGCTCCCTGAGGGTGCCCGATACTTTGCAGTGCGTTGCGTTCGACGCACGGTGTTCCTGTTCATCGACGATTTCACCTACAACGCTTACGATGAACTTCCCGACGCTGCCACTCTCGTGGGCTACAACGTATATTGCAACGGCATCCGCCTGAACACCGAACCTCTCACCGATGCGCAATATGAAGATGCCGATGCACTGCAACATATCGGTGCAACATACAATGTGACTGCTGTTTACACCCAAGGCGAATCATATTATAGCAACGATTTCGTACTTCTCGAATCGGGAGTAAATGGTGTAGCTGCCGATGACATTACCGTTACTGCCCGCA
>JBJEKE010000368.1:0-1804 GCA_051878475.1 Muribaculaceae bacterium
CACCATTTTAGGCTCGCCGGTTGTGCCCGAAGTGAAGTACATAAGCGAGATGTCGTCGTTGGTGTTCGGGTGCTCGGGACGTACAAATTGCGGAGCCTCCTCGAGGCCGCGGTTGAAGTCGTGCCATCCGTCGGGTACAATTGGCCCGATTGATATGTAATGCTCTACCGATGGCGATTTGGCCTTTGCTTTCAAGATGTGGTCGACCACGATAGGGTCGCCCACAGCCACTATTGCCTTTATGGTGGCAGCGTTGCATCGGTAGATAATATCCTTTTCGGTGAGAAGGTGGGTGGCGGGAATCACTGTAGCGCCGATTTTGTGGAGAGCAGTGATTGCAATCCAGAACTGGTATCGGCGCTTGAGGATAAGCATCACCATGTCGCCATGCCCGATGCCGAGGCTGGTGAAGAACGAGGCGGCCTTGTCGCTTTCGCGCTTTATGTCGGCAAATGTGAACTGGCGCTCATCGCCACGGTCGTTAACCCACAGCAGGGCTTTCTTGTCGGGTTCTATTCGAGCCCATTCGTCAACAATATCGTATCCGAAATTGAAATTGTCGGGTACGTTAATCTTAAAGTTTTCGATAAAATCGTCGTATGATTCGAATTCGATTTTATCAAGATACTTCTCTAACATTTTAGTTTTGCTTTTTGGTAAGTTCTTGGTGTGAAACTGAAAAGAGTGGGAGCGCTCATCGCGAGAGCAGGACCACCAGAATCTTTGTGTTGCGGCCATCGAGTGCGCGCATCAGGTGAGGATGAAGGGCGTCGAAAATAATGCTGTCGCCCGGTTCGAGTACAATCGGCTTTCCGTCGATTTCCATCTCCATGCGTCCTTCGAGCACATAGTGCAGTTCCTGTCCCTGGTGCACATTGGCTTCGGCTTCAACAGCAGGCTCGATGGTCACGAGGAAAGGGTGCATCTCGGTGTTGAGGAATCCTGAAGAGAGCGATTGGTAGCGATAGAATTCACGGCGCTCCACATGTTCGCCGCAGCCGCTGCGGGTAACGTAGTAGCTTTTCATTTTCGGTTCACCGCCGAAGAGCAGTGCCGACAACTCCACTTCGTAGGTGTTGGCGAGTTTCAGCAGATAGCTCACCGGGATGTCGACCGAGCCGCTTTCGTAGCTCTGGTATTGCTCGAGGACAATGCCGGTGGATTTTGCGATGTCGGACTGCGTGAGGTCGAGCGATTCACGCAGGCCTTCGATGCGTTTAGCAACGTTCTTTATTGTATTCATAAAGCAGTGTATTTGTAAGCAAGGGGGAAATCGTGAGGCGATTGCCACCTTGCTTTTTCCAAATGCAAATATACGATATAAAGATAGGGATAGCAAACAAAGGTGTTCGTTTTGCGACATTAAGGCGTAAAAATGTCTAATTTGGGACAAAAACGAGAACGGCACTTTTATGAAAATTGGATAAATATGGCATATTTGTTGCTTTTTATTGCATTTTTTGGGTGGAATAATCCGATATGTGTATATTTGTAAGCAATTTGAGAGTTTTCCCAGCAGATTTCCATCTGATATACCCTACAGATATTTCATGTCGGAGATAACCGATAAGAGAAGGCTCCCGTAATGTTTTTTGTATAGTGTCACGGAATCAATTATGAATACAATGAAATCAGCTTCCAGAATAATTTCGAGAGTAAAGGCCATATGCTGTGCGGCAGTGGCTGTGATGGCCATGTGGCCATCGGCGATGGCAGTGCCGGCATTTCCCGGCAAGGGAGTGATAACCCAGCCCGACGGCAGTGTGGTGACGGTGCGCCTGATAGGCGATGAGCACAGCCACAT
>JBJEKE010000369.1:0-7330 GCA_051878475.1 Muribaculaceae bacterium
TATAAGACATGTTCGGGAATAAAATATACCATTATGAGCAACAACTTCGGTTATATATATTATGGTAGTTTTGCTGCCGGTATAGGCGAAGGCAACCTCGATTATGTACTATATGAACTTGCCAGTTCCGACGGTCTTATTATCGATGTCCGCGACAATGGTGGCGGCCTTCTCACAAATGTAGAAACTCTGGTATCGCGATTCATCGATAAGCGCACCTATGCTGGAGCCATTCTCCACAAAACCGGACCGGGGCACAATGATTTCTCGGAGCCATACGATTACTTCTTTGAACCTGCCAAGGACAACAGAATACGTTACATAAAACCTATAGTGATTCTTACAAACCGTTCATCGTACAGTGCCACTAACAACTTTGTATCGATTATGAAATATCGCGACAATGTTCGTATTGTGGGCGACTCCACCGGTGGCGGCTGCGGATTGCCTTTTACTAGCGAACTACCAAACGGATGGCTCATCAGGTTTTCAGCATGCCCAATCCTCGACCCGGCAGGTAATCTTACCGAATTCGGAATCGAACCATCTGAGGGCTGCAAGGTCGACATATCGCCATACGACACTGCAAATGGCACCGACCCAATTCTCGACAAGGGTATCGAGGTATTAAAGTCAATGATAAACAATCAGTAAATATATTAAACATTCAATTTAAATTTACATATTATTTATTTGATATTCATCGTATTGGATACGTATTTTCATTATACTTATAAATGCGGAATCAATTAAAACTTTGGCAATAATTTGGATAATACAAAATAAACGTCTAAATTTGTAAAACATTTTGCGCACGTGGCGTAATTGGTAGCCGCGCTAGACTTAGGATCTAGTGTCTGACGACGTGGGGGTTCGAGTCCCTTCGTGCGCACCTAAAGCAAAACTCTTGGCAAAACAATGCCAAGAGTTTTTTTTGATGATTTTTTCATGCGGATTTTCGAACAATTTATCAACAAATAATTTATTTTTGCATAATAAAAAATAGTATAAAAAAGTTGAAGAAGCGAAATATCGCAATTATGATTGTAGCTTTAGCAATCTACATAATTACAGCTATTATTCTTCAGTTGTGGCTTGGATGCATTGAAGTCAGCATATTTGCATTCCCTGTAAATATCGCAATAGCAATTGCCACAATAATGGCACTGTGGGTTGCAGAAAAAGAATTTTCTTCAACAAAGTGGCATAAGCAGCTGCGTTCAGCAACGACGTCGTGCTTGATACTCACGGCCATAATAATCTGGTGCATTATTGGCGGCTGCATATCGCAGGACGCATCGAGCAACGGGATGGCCGGCGCTCTTGGATTAACAAGTTTCCCCACATCCATCCCATTCTTGGCACTTTTGGCAGCACTTCTTGTGAATCTTAGCATGACAATAATACGCAGAATCTGCAAGCATGGATTATCAAAGAGCAAGACATTTGTTCTCACCCACTTCGGCATATGGCTTGCCTTATTGAGTGGATTTGCCGGAGCCGCCGATACCTACAAGCTGCGGACAATACTGGAGCCTGATTCCGAAACCACCAAAGCCATCGACAATAAAGGTCACGAAAACAGCCTGCCATTCACACTTAAGATGCGCGATTTCAACATTGTCACCGACCGAAACGGTGCGCCTGCCCAATACTCTGCAACCATTGCTATCAACAATAATCAACATTCAATCTCTGTGAATTCACCAGTTCGAATCGGGTTCGACGAGAAAATATATCTGGTAAGCTATGGCAAAACCGAGCGCGGCTCATACTATGCCGTGCTCGAAGATGTTCATCAACCTTGGGATATTACATTGCTCATTGGCATAGTGGCAATGCTTTGCGGCACATTCATTTATGCAGCGACAAGGAGCAAAAGAGGTTCAGTCGACAAACAAAAAATGCATCAGATAAAATGATTGGATGGAATAATTTCATAGTATTTGCAATGTTGTCGATAGTCCTTTGGGCCACCGGAGCAATAACAGCATTTGTCAATGGCAAGAATATCAGAAATATATCTATCGCAACCACAACGGCTGGCATTGCAGTATTTGCATGCTTCATTGCCGGACTTTGGATTACACTTCAACGTCCGCCATTACGCACCATGGGTGAAACGCGGTTGTGGTACTCACTGTTTATGGCTGTCTCGGGGCTTATTGTATATTTACGATACGGATACCGTTGGATACTTTCGTTTTCGGCCCTGCTTGCCACCGTGTTTATCATCATAAACCTCTGCAAGCCTGAGATACACGACCAGACACTTATGCCAGCGTTGCAAAGCGTTTGGTTTGTGCCCCACGTAACCGTCTACATGTTTTCATACAGTATTTTCGGATGCGCATTCATTTTTGCTCTTAAAGGGTTGTTATCCAAGACACGCAATTATCTTACCGCTGCCGACAATCTTGTGTATATAGGCTTTGCATTCCTTTCGCTTGGAATGATATCTGGATGTATTTGGGCAAAACAAGCCTGGGGCAGCTACTGGAGCTGGGACCCGAAAGAAACGTGGGCTGCTGCTACGTGGGCAGTTTATGCCATATATATCCACAAACGTCGGAAAGCCAACGACTTGCACGACGACTTGCTCCCAGACGACCGTCAGTGTTACATATGGCTAATTATAGGCTTTGTATTGCTGCAAATGTGCTGGTATGGAGTTAACCTTCTTCCATCGGCATCACAAAGCCAACACAGCTACATAAACTGAAAACCAATAATTAACTCAACTAAATAAATTGCTTATGAAAAAATCGAGTAAAATCATTCTCGGAGCAGCAGTAGTTGTTGCAGGATTGGCAATAGCCTATCGTGCAGTGAACACAGCTCCCGACAAGTCATTGCCCATCAACGAGCAAATGACAGCAATCATGGATGATGGCGGTTGTATTTTCTGCCACAGCGAAAATCCTCAACTTCCATTCTATGCTAACTTCCCGGTTGCAAAGAGTCTTATCACCATGGACATCGAAGAAGGCTACAAAGCATTCGACATTGAGCCAATGATGAAAGCCCTTGCCGAAGGTACTGCAGTTAACGAAGTTGACCTTGCCAAAACCGAAAAGGCAATTGCCGACGGAACCATGCCTTTGATTCAGTATTATCTGGTTCACTGGGGTTCTTCGCTCACGAAAGGAAAAACTGACATAGCCCTTGAATGGGTGAAGCAGCATCGTGCCGAATTCTATCCTAATGATCTGGCCGCTGAGGAATTCAAGAACGAACCTGTTCGTCCTATTCCCGATTCAGTTGCTGTAGATGCCCGTAAAGTTGAACTCGGATATGTTCTTTATCACGACACCCGGCTTTCGGGCGACGGCACTATTTCGTGTGCATCATGCCATGGCATCAACACTGCCGGCGTCGACAATCATCAGTATTCCGATGGCATCAACGAACAGGTTGGAGGCATCAACGCTCCGACTTCATTCAATGCTGTATTCAACTTCGTACAGTTCTGGGATGGCCGTGCCGAGAACCTTGCTGCACAAGCTGCTGGCCCGCCGTTGAATCCTATCGAGATGGGCTCAGCTTCGTTCGAAGAAATTGCAGCACGCATTGCCGAGGACAAGGAATTCACAGCCAAGTTCAATGAAGTGTATCCCGAAGGACTCTGCGAAGCATCAATCACCGACGCCATCGCTGAATACGAAAAGACACTCATCACACCCAACTGTGCATTCGACAAATATTTGAAGGGCGACAAAGAAGCACTCACCGCCGAGCAAGTTGAAGGCTATGCATTATTCAAGGAATACAATTGTGCTACATGCCACACTGGCGTTAATATGGGTGGCTTGTCATACGAAATGATGGGTCAACGCGCCAACTATTTCCAGGATCGTGAAACCAACATGAAATCTGGCCTCACCGACTCTGACAACGGCCGTTGGGCTCAGACTCAAGTTGAGCGCGACAGATATCGTTTCAAGACTCCTACCCTACGCAACGTAGCACTAACCTGGCCATACTATCATGATGGAAGTGTAGCCACACTTGAAGAAGCTATTGCCATGATGTCGAAATATCAGGTTGGCAAAGAAATGCCGGCTGATAAGGTTGCAAAGGTAAAAAGCTATCTCGATGCCCTTACCGGAGAATATCAAGGAAAACTGCTGGTTAACGACAACGCAAAGTAACACAAGCAGCAACTACAGCAAGAGATGCACCAATACACCGGGGTGCATCTCTTTTTTATTGCTTCATTAATGTTAATATATTACCTTTGTAACACCAATAAACTTATCTATCAATTATGACAATCACTAAGCCCATAGCATTATGCAGCGACCATGCCGGATTCGATACCAAGCAGGCAGTAATAACTTTTCTTAAAGGAAAAGGAATAGAATATAAGGATTTCGGCACTTTCTCTACCGAGAGTTGCGACTACCCCGACTTTGCACATCCATGTGCCATTTCAGTGGAAAGCGGCGATTGCTATCCCGGCATTGCAATTTGCGGCAGCGGAAACGGTATAAACATGACTCTCAACAAGCACCAGGGAATAAGAGCCGCTCTATGCTGGGAACCTGAATTGGCCCAGCTGGCGCGAGCCCACAACAATGCCAACATACTCGTAATGCCCGGCCGTTTCATCAGCAACGAAACGGCGCTGGAAATTGTAAAGACATTCCTATCAACTGATTTTGAAGGAGGGCGTCATCAGCGCCGAATCGATAAGATTCCAGTAAAGTAACCATTACATTTCAGCCATAATAAATCCCGGGACGAACCAATTGGTCAGCCTCGGGATTATTTTTTACGAGAAAGGGTCAATTATGCTTCAAGACCTTTTACAATGCGTTCTGTGTCGCGTGCAATCATATATTCCTCATCGGTAGGAATGACAGCAACCTTAACCTTCGATGAAGGAGTACTAATAAGAGCCTCTTTACCGCGAATCTTGGAATTGAGGTCACTATCGATTTCAACGCCCATAAATGCCAACGGCTTGCATACATTTTCACGGACGCCTACCTGGTTCTCGCCCACACCACCTGTGAACACGATGATGTCAACTCCTCCCATTTCTGCTGCATAAGCGCCAACATACTTGAGGATGCGCTGTTCGTACATATCCAATGCTGTAATGGCAATTTCGTTGCCGGCATTAACAGCGGCTTCTATCTCACGCATATCCGACGAAATTCCTGTTACACCAGCAACGCCGCTCTTCTTGTTGATGATTGCCTGGACATCGGCTGCCGACAGATTGTGCTTCTGCATCAGAAATACCAATGCTCCCGGGTCGATGTCACCACAGCGTGTGCCCATCATAAGGCCCTCGGTTGGAGTCAACCCCATTGAAGTATCTATCGACTTGCCATACTTTACAGCTGTGATGCTGCCACCATTGCCCACATGGCAAGTTATGATGCGTTGCTTGGCTATGTCAACACCAAGAAAGTCGCACACACGCTGCGACACATAGCGGTGACTTGTCCCATGGAAGCCATAGCGACGAACGCCATCATTTTTGTAATATTCATATGGAATGGCATAAAGATACGATTTTGCTGGCATAGTCTGGTGGAAAGCTGTATCGAACACTGCCACCTGAGGCACCTGGGGCATCAATGCAGTGATGGCATCTATACCGGCCATGTTTACAGGATTGTGCAACGGTGCAACACCATAACATTCCTTAATCATATCAATTACTTCCGAAGTGATTCGTACACTCTTGTTGAACTTTTCACCACCATGAACAACACGATGACCAACAGCATCAATTTCTGCGAAGCTCTTGATGCAACCAACTTCGCTGTCGGTAAGATTCGCAAGAATTGCTGCAATGGCCCCCTTATGGTCGGTGATGTCAAGAGCTACAATAACCTTGTTGCCGTCCGATTGCTTATACTTGAGGAACGCATCAGGCAAACCAATCTTTTCAACACCACCTTCGGCTAAGGTTACATTGTTCACAATCTCGATGAGTTTGTATTTCACTGAACTGCTTCCGCAATTCAAAACGAGTATATTCATAAAATATGATTATTTTGATGCTTTCAAGCCAATTGCTTGATTACATGTGATTATTATAGTTTTGTAAATATCGTCAGGATTACAGCCACGCGACAAATCGTTGACAGGTGCTGCCATACCTTGCAGAATAGGGCCAACAGCCGGAACTCCGGCAAGACGCTGAACAAGTTTATAGGCAATATTACCAACTTCGAGCGACGGGAACACAAGCACATTTGCCTTTCCTGCGATAGGACTACCTGGAGCCTTGCTGTTGCCAACCGAAGGAACCAATGCGGCATCAGCCTGCAATTCGCCATCGATATTAATGTTGGGGTATTTCTCCTTCACAATAGCAAGAGCATCGGTAACCTTGGTTACACGGTCGTGCTTTGCACTTCCTTTGGTTGAAAAGCTCAACATAGCAATGCGAGGTTCAATTCCGGCAATATCGCGGGCAGTGCGCTCTGTCGACACAGCAATCTGGGCAAGTTCTTCTGCAGTTGGGTCTGGCAACACTGCACAGTCGGCAAACACCATAAGGCCATCGGTCCCGTAAGGACTATCTTCGGGAAGGAGCATCAAGAATGCACCTGATACCACACTGATACCCGGCATAGTCTTAATAGTCTGGAATGCAGCTCGAAGTACATTGCCAGTAGTATTCATTGCACCGGCAACTTGTCCATCGGCCTTACCCGATTTGATAAGTAAACAACCGAAATAAAGAGGGTTCTTAGCTGTTTTGCGGGCGTCTTCAATGCTGATACCCTTAGATTTACGAAGTTCATAATACAGCTGTGCCATTGGCTCAAGCACATCGGCATCGGCTGGATTGTAGATTGTTGCTTTTTCAATGTTCTTCAAATCCTGTTGCTTTGCAGCTGCTAAAATATCGTCAGGCGAACCGATGAGAATCACTTCGGCAACACCGTCGGCTATTATGCGGTCGGCGGCTGCAAGTGTACGTGGTTCGGTACTTTCCGGCAAAACTATTCTTTGTCGATTATTAACTGCTTTTTCCTTTAATTTCTCAAAAAGTCCCATAACAAAATTTTGTTTTTTATCAATACTACAAAATTACGACTTATCGTTTACATTAGTTCACTTTCTCACAATGAAAAATAGAGTTTTTTACAAATTTAAACCATTACACGCCTCCATAGCACAACTATCTTTGCCTTGCGACCGCTCAATGTACTTGTATCTGTTATTACGTCGACGTTGTCGAGTTGCAGCTTCTCCACCATCTGCCCGACTGTTTCGGCCATGCGTCTGCGCTCACGCTCTGCTCGAGCCTTGCGTTGCTGTGCGGTACCGCGAGGTGTGCCAAGCACTTTCGATACCGGGT
>JBJEKE010000370.1:0-7328 GCA_051878475.1 Muribaculaceae bacterium
GTGTCACGCGAGTGAGATTGTACAACGTCACTGATACTGTGGCCTTGACGCGAGGATCGAGAGCGGCTGCGTTGATGGCTATTCCGCCCCAGCCACAGATGCCCAGAATGCCGATGCGCTCCGGGTCGACATCGTTGCGGCACGACAGATAATCGACCGCTGCACAGAAATCTTCGGTGTTGATGTCCATCGATGAACTGTAACGGGGCTCTCCCCCGCTTTCACCGGTAAACGAAGGGTCGAAGGCAATGGTTATGAAGCCATTTTCAGCAAGTGTCTGGGCATATCGCCCGCTTGCTTGTTCCTTTACGGCACCAAATGGACCGCTCACTGCAATTGCAGCCATTTTGCCTTTTGCATTCTTGGGAATGAACAGGTCGGCAACAAGAGTGATGCCAAAACGGTTGCGGAATGTAACCTTACTGTGGTTAACGGCGTCACTCTTTGAGAAAGTCTTGTCCCATGCTTGCGCTGCCGTATAGGTTGTGTCAACTGTCTGCGCTGTCATATTTACTGATAAAGATAATGCTAAAATGCAGAATATTAGATTCCTGACATTCATAACTTATGCTATTTTATTGATTTTCCTAATTCAAATGCTTCGCCAAGGGCTGGGTGCCCGACAATGTCGCCACCGTCGCAAACACCTCCGGCAAACACGGTTCCCTGAAGATGCGCCCGCTCAAAGCAGTCAATCCATCCGCCAAGGCCACTTACGGCGCGCTGTGGCACTTCCGGCTCATCTTCGGCAGCCGCAGTGAGCATATATATGTCGCGGAATCGATAGTCGGAACCGTAAAGAGCATTGGCGCGGTCGAGCAATGTCTTCATCTGCCCGCACATCTCATAGTAGTAAATCGGGGTGGCAAATGCTATTGCCTCGGCATCGTGCATCTTAGGTATTATGTTCTGCATATCGTCGGCAATCACACATCGACCAGTGTGCTGGCACGCCAGACATCCACGGCAGAAGCGTATCTCCTTGCCTCGGAGCGAAATCTTTTCTACATTGTGGCCGGCAGCAACGGCTCCGCGCGCAAATTCATCGCCCAGCACTTCAGAATTCGACTGCGGCCGCAAACTCGTTGATATCACCAATACATTCTTGTCCATTTCGGTTATATTTAGGTTTTGCAAATCTTCGTTTTTTTCAAAGGCAAAATTACGCAACACCGGGCATACATCCACTACCCGAATTAATGCACATATAACCATTTTCACGGAAATTGCACACCTATCCCCTCTACCGACAAAAAAAACGGCAGACTGCGCGAGTCACCTCGAACAGCCTGCCCTACCTTAAAGATATACACAAGTTATTTCATTATACCTAAGTTTTCATTTTTTGAGCTTGTAGGCGTTGCCGTCGGCACGCATTACATAGATACCCGGCTCGAGGATATCGATAATCTCGCGCAACGACATTACTGTGCGGCTAACAAGCACACGTCCTTGGATGTCGCATACCACAACGTCGGTTGGACGGGTAAATTCAACAGCATCGATGCCACTGAATGCCTTCCAGAGCACGTTGACGGTTATCGGCTGGTCGAAGTCGTCACACGAGAGGATAAACTCGGCATTTTCAGCATCGAGAACCGATGGAATGAGGGTTACGGTAACGGTAGCGCCCTGGGCAGCCTCATCAGGAGTAATTACCGAAGTGGAGAGCGCCACGTCGGAAGTTGTTGGCTGCGACAGCTGAATGTCGTGAGTGATGGCAGTAGCTTTCACGGTGATATCGCGCTGGTAGGTATTACCTATAACAACTCCGCCAAAGTCGACGGTAGAAGGAACGATATCAACGGCGGCAACCACGTTCCAACTCATCGGTATTTCGATGCGACTGAAGTCGTCGCAACTGATTACAGCACAATATTGGGTAGGTGATACATCGTAAGGACGAACGGTGAATGTTATGTCAACACCTTCGGCTGCTTCATCGGCAGTGATGACAGTGCGGTCGGCCGATACAGTGCCGTCGGCAAGACCTCCCACATAAATATCATTGGTGATACCCTTAGCCACCAGATGTAGCGTTGCGCTGGCCTTTCCACCGATGGCAACATTGCCGAAATCGAGGCTTTGCTTGTCGGTCTCGACAAATGGCAGCATGTTCCACTTCACAGGTACCACAAGCTGACGGCTTCCGTCGGCCGGATTCACATAGAAATCGGATGTGAGCACCACAAAGTCCTCTTCAATCGACATGTCATCACCGCTGATGGTGAATGTGATATCGGCACCTCCGTCAATGGCAGTTGCCATGTCTACAGAGGTTGCTGAACAGCTAACCAAACCGCTCTGCGGAGCGCTTATCGAAATATCGGAGAGCAGATTGACGCCCGAGATGTGCAGCGATACCTGACGTTCGTCGCCAAGGACTATATCACCGGCATCAACCACCTCGGCGCTGAGATTTATGGTCGGGGCCGGGTCGGGAACAGGAACAACGATGTTGATGCTCTTGCTCACTGTGGTACCGTTGGAATTGGCTACGAGTGTTATCTGAGTGGAACCACTGAACACACGCTCAATTTCAAGATAGCCGTTTGCTATACGTGTCTTGGCAACCTCTTCATCAGAGCCTTCAGTTATTTCAGTTACTATAGCAGAATTGAGGTTGTCGGCATCGGTTACGATGTCGGTAAGTTTATAGCGCATGGTCTTCTCCGACAATTCACAGTTGATAGCATCGAGATTGATTACCGGTGCCTCAACGTCGGGATAGATTTCCATCGACGGGAACCAATAGTAGGAGTCGAGAGTCAGCGTTTCCTGAATCTGACCGGTTGTAGTATCAACGAAGTGAACCCAGTTGTTGGCAAAGTGTGAGCCCCAACCATCCTCAGTTGTAGTGACCACAAGACGTCCGTCGGCCGGATTGATTGACACTGCGCCATAGGTAACCTCATTACCACCTGCAGCTACAGGAAGCTCAACAAAGTTCTCGGTGAACTCTCCGGTAGCAAAATTATAGCGATGAATGCCGCGGGAATACTCTTTGTTGGCAAAGTACACTACATCGTTGTTGTACGAATCCACAGCAACGCTACCCGGATGCCAAGCTCCCCACGAATTGACCACCGACATGCCGTCGGGCATAGCTATAGTGGTGGTTTCAAAACTGTAAGGGTCAATCTTCACAAAACCGGCTGAGGCACCGCTGGTTGAACCCCAACCGCTGTAGGCATTGTAGGCGGCATACACATTGCCATTGTCGGTGGCAAATACCGACGAAATATCGGCAAGTGCGATGGTGGCAACCACTGTATTGCTACGAGTATCTATTACCAGCACGCCCTCGTCCTGCTTGGCAGCAAATACATATTCGTGAACTCGTGCCATGTCGCCAATTTGATTCGAGTATAGACTTCCTCCAGCAGTGCCTGTGCCGGCAATCATCTCTCCCACCTCATTATTCTTAATGTCGTAGATATACACTCCTCCACTTGTACCAATATAACCGATGGAGTCGTTCACTCCTATGAATCCACGGGCATCAGCTCCACCGATTACGTCAATCGACGATATCTTCTTCAGTGTTTTGGCATCGGCTACAACTATGCGGCCACCAGCATTTGAAGCGGTACCGGCCTGTTTCGACATAAAGAAGAGCTTACCGCCGTAAAGTGCACCGAATTGGGTAGTTGTTCCAAGAGTTGCACCTTCGTTCTCGCGGCGATACACCCGATAGAACATCTCATCGTCGACCGACGAATAGAAGTTTACTGATCCGTCATCGTGTCCGAACCAGTCCTCGTTAATGAAGAACACTCCCTTTGTATAGTCAACAGGATACAAACCAGTAGTGGTGAATTCCAGTGATTCTGAGTTGACAGTTGCATCGGCCAATACGGCTGTCCACTGGTATTCGTAGTGAGTGCCGGCTGTGAGATTGTCGAGAGAAGCCTTGATTGAATCGGCCGATAGAGTGGCAGGAACGGTAACAAAATCAGCACCCTTGCCATAGCGACGATAGCCCAGTGTTGCTGCAATATCAACAGCCTTGGCGCTTAGGAATGCCTTGCGGTCAGCTACAGCAAACAATGACGGCACTTCCACTGCATCGTCGGCATAAGACACAACTGGCAAAGCTGCCAGGGCAGCCGAATTGTCGCTTACCATAGGCTCGACCTCGGCAATTGCCGACAAAGCCGGCGCTGTTTCACTAATAGTGTAATTGGTATAGTACGTCTTTGCCTTATATGTTTCCAATGTGCCATAAGGAACCATCAGCTGCGCATAGGTGCTTGACGAAGCGGCACGAAATGCGTTCGCACTCGACAAAGTTGGAGGCACAGTTGAGCAAATCCACACTCGCAGGCTGTTACTGCAACCGCTCACAGCATAATTGTCGACGGCTGTATAGTTATCGGGGATTACAAGGTCGGTAAGTGCAGTACAGTTCTGGAATGTGTACTGTGGCAGCTTGCTGATGCCGGTGCCAAGCTCTACATATGTGAGAGATGTACATCCACTGAACACATAAGTGCTCATTGATGTAACTTTTTCCGGAATGGCAACTGAATCGAGTTCAGTACAGTTTTGGAACGCTTTCTGCCCCAAAGTAGTAAGTGTCGAAGGCATTTCAAAGCGTTTGAATGCACACGAAGCAAATGCCTGATTTCCTATCGAGCCGACAGCACCTTTAAACTCAATGGAATCAAGTGCGGCACAGCCATTGAACATACCGTTAGGTATCGATGTAACCTTCTCTGGAATCACCATTTTGTTCAGTGCCTTGCAGTTCTGGAAGGCATAAGTACCAACCGATTCAAGGTTCTCGGGCAATGAAACGCCGTTGAGGACTGTACATCCCGAGAAGGCATACGAGCCAATCGACTTAACCGATGCCGGAATGCTTACACTCTGCAATGCCGAGCAATTTTGAAGCACATTTCCCGGAAGAGCCTCTGTGCCATCAACAAATGCAAACGAAGTTAGCGCCTTCATGCTCGCAAACACACTACTGCCCAAGGACTTGGTGTTAGCGCCGAGTGTGAGCGAAGTCACGTTTGAACAGTTGGAAAAGGCATAATCCTTAAGTTCGGTAACCGAATCGGGAATGGCAATCTGCGTGAACGCTGCGCACGAATAGAACGCATAGCTGCCCACCGAAGTCAGACTGTCGGAGAAAGCAGGCCACGGCAACTGCTGACAATAGTAAAATGCACGGTTGCCTACCGAGGTAATCTGTGTTGCCTGCATATTCAATTCAGCCAGTTTCTGGCAATAATAGAACATATAGTCGCCAACGAGGCTGAGTGTCGAAGGGAGAGTCACTTTGGCAAGAGTCTTACAATTATAAAAAGTGTAGTTGGCACCTACAGCCACGCCATCGGCAATGGAAACCGAAGTGAGCGCGTCGGCACCAAAGAAAGTGCTGTCAGTTACTGCAACTACCTTAAACATACGGTTCTGGTAGGTCACTTCAGCCGGAATAACCACATCGCCCACATAGCCGGCCTTGTTAGCTGCGGTGAGGTTGGTGCTGTTAACCTCGCCATCAAATGGGAACCATGTAACCACTACCTCATTACCTTCATCGGCAAGTTTGTCGATACGGTACGACACGTTGCCAATATAGAATCGGTCGCCCAAAGCCACCGGTATCTCAATAGTCGAGGTATTGCCGAAGTTTTTCCAGCCGGTAGCCGAAGCATAAGCCGTTTCATAACCTACCGGTACCGACAGTGTGGCATTGGCATAAGCCGTTTCGCTGAAAGTGGTCTCGGTTATGTCAAGCGGTGTAATCGAGGTGCAGCTAACCGATGTAAGAGCATCGCACCCCGAGAATGCCAGGTCGCCAATGGCCTTGACTGTGCTCGGAATAGTCAGCGACGTCAAGGCTGTACAATCGGAGAAAGCCCCCTCGCCCAACTTGGCTATATGCGATGGCAATGTCAGTGTTGTTATTCCGGTACTGCCATACAGATATGGGGCAATTTCGGTTATCGACGATGGGAATGCCGGCGAAACGAGGTCGACACAGCCATAGAAGGCATAATCGCCCATCGAAGTGATGACATCTGTGATGTTGATACTGCTCAATGTACTGCCCATAAAGGCTTCCTTCCCTATCTTGGTAACCGACGTCGGCAGCTGGACTTTGGTTACAGCCGCTCCAGTGAACGCAGCGTCGGCCACTGCAACCACTGTATAAGTGGTGTCGTTGCAAGTAATGGTTGTGGGTATGCTTATCTCACCCTCATATTCCAGCAGTGGCTGTCCAGCAATCTCAAACGGGCTGCTCACAGCCACTGTACGCTGCGCATAGCTCACAAGCGTGTAGTAAAGGCCATCGGAGAAGAATTCGGTGTGAGCACCGGCAGGAACCTGCGACGGAGCTGCTTTGAATGTCTTCCAGTTGGCAGCCATCATGTTGACAGCATAGTTCCAGCCATCCCAGCATCCATCGGTAAGCGTACGACTGGATATGCCCACACTGCTGTATTTAAACGACTCAGAAGCCGACGACTTGGTCCAGTAGCTCCAGTAGCCTTGATACCAGCCCGATTGCCAGAAGTCATCGGCATCGTATGCACTCCAGTCATCATAATCGTAGTCGGTAGCATAAAATTCTCCCGGCGCATCAGGCTCAACCAAAGTGGTTCCGTGATAAAGCTTTACTGAGCCATCCTCATCGGCGTCCCAGCCTATTCCAGCTACAGTGCTGCCATAAGCCGTGCCCGCCTGCGTAAGCCAATAAAAACGTGGGTCATTCTTGGCAATGGCGCCAATCATGTCAGCGGCCTTTGCCGTTCCATCCCACCGGTAGCCGAACACCATCGCGTGGGTCTCACGAGAATCGTTCCACTGGATTACCAGCGCAGCGCGGTTGCTTCCCTCGCCGGTCCAGTTCTGAATCATGTCGAATGTGAAGCTGCCATCTTCTCCCTCAGGAGCCGACGGGTCGGAAGCCGTCGTGGCACTTCGAGCATTGGGATTGTTGTATGGAACTCCTTGCACCGTACGCTGCGCGCTCGTACTAAATGCAATCACCATAATCAACAACGTGGTTAATAAATTTTTGTTCATAAGCTTTTATTTAAAATTAAAGGGTTATTCAAAAGCTTATGCCGACTCTCGCTGAGGAGAACACTACAGCACAGGCTGCTTTATGCCTGCACCTCTTGCCGTACGGGTAACACCGACACGGCAATCATTCAACTCTCAGGCTTAAGTCCGCGTAAGCCAATAATTGAGATACAGTATAGGCAGGTCTTCTGGCTTATCCCACCCTATCGGCCTTCCCGAATGTTCACAAAGCAATTCAGTGGCATTGTCGATAGGATTCCGGGGAATTACAGCAGCGCGACTGTCCG
>JBJEKE010000371.1:0-7231 GCA_051878475.1 Muribaculaceae bacterium
ATCGTGGTGGTAATCGACGAGTTTGGCGACCTGATTATGACAGCCGGCAAGGAAGTAGAAACTCCAATTGCCCGAATCGCACAAAAGGCGCGTGCTGTTGGTATACACCTTATTATTGCCACACAACGTCCGTCGACAAATGTAATCACCGGTTTGATAAAGGCCAATTTCCCGGGTCGTATAGCGTTCCGTGTGTCGCAGATGGTCGACAGCCGCACTATTCTCGATTGTTCTGGTGCACAGCAGCTTATTGGTCGTGGAGACATGCTTTTCCTGGCGAACGGTGAACTGGAGCGTGTTCAGTGCGCATTCATCGACACTCCCGAGGTAGAATCGATGTGCGATTTTATCAGCGACCAGATTGGATATGCCGAGCCTTATGAATTACCGGAGTTTATTCCTGAGAAAGACACCTACGATGATGCCTTTAGTGGTTCATCAAGCCCCAGTGAGCGTGACTCACTCTTTGAAGAGGCCGCAGCGTTCATTGTTACAGGTCAAACTGCATCAACATCCTCTCTTCAACGAAGATTCTCCATTGGCTATAACCGAGCCGGAAAAATCATGGACCAGCTCGAGGCTGCAGGAATTGTAGGGCCATCTCAAGGAGGTAAGCCACGTCAGGTTCTTGTCGATTCAATCCAATTAACCCAAATGCTTTGATTATGAAACTCAGATACATATTTTTAGCATCATTCATCCTATGCGTAACGTCGCTTTGGGCAATTGACGCTGACAGCGTTATGAAGAATGTACTTAATAAATATAGGACTTCAAACTGCTTGTCAGCAAACTTGGCTATAACTTCAGGCGTAAACACATCGAAGGGGACCATAATCATGCAGGATAACTGTTTCAAATTACAGACTCTTGAACTTAGATGCTGGTATGATGGGAAAAGCATGTGGACCTACAGCAAAGATGTGGGGGAAGTGAATTTGACTTCGCCAACAAATGAGGAGTTGCAATCGATGAATCCATATATCGCGCTTAATAACTATAAGTCTGATAATAGGGTTACACTGCTCAAATCGTATGATTCTGACTCATATGTCCTGAAATTGTCCCCCATATCACCCAATAAATCGACATACCGTGAGATTGTGATTTCGGTGAGCAAGACATCATACTACATTACAAAAGCTGTTATTGTAATGACAAACGGGCAGCAATCTACAATCCACATTACCGGCTATAGAGCACTAAACAAATATAAGACACAATTTTTTCAATTCACATCATCTGAAGTCCCTAAATCGACTCCGGTGATTGATTTACGATAACATCATATTTTATGGAAACTATTAATACAAAGTGCCTGATTATTGGTTCGGGCCCTGCTGGATACACAGCAGCTATATACGCATCACGTGCCAATCTGTCGCCAGTACTCTATGAAGGATTACAACCAGGCGGACAGCTTACTACTACCACCGACGTTGAGAATTTCCCCGGATATCCCGAGGGAGTTAACGGATTCGACATGATGGAGGATTTCCGAAATCAAGCATTGCGATTCAATGCTGATATCCGTTCCGGCATAGTAACCGATGTCGATTTCTCAAACCGTCCTTTTGTTGCTAAAATCGATGACGGAACCATTGTGAATGCCGAAACCATTATAATATGCTCCGGAGCTTCGGCAAAATATTTAGGATTGGCAGATGAAAAAACATTCAGCGGACGCGGAGTATCAGCTTGTGCAACATGCGACGGATTCTTCTATCGTGGGAAAACTGTGGCTGTTGTAGGCGGTGGCGACACTGCTTGCGAAGAAGCATCTTATCTCGCCAACCTTGCCAAAAAAGTATATATGATTGTCCGAAAGGATTATCTTAGAGCTTCAAAAGCAATGCAAAATCGAGTAGAGGGTATTGACAACATCGAAATCCTGTACAACACCAACACTATAGGTTTGTCAGGTGAAAAGACATTAAAGAAAGCCCGACTCGTTCGTTTTGCTGGTACCGAACGTGAAGAACATTTCGAGATTGACATTGATGGATTCTTCCTTGCAATCGGTCATCATCCCAACACTGAGTTTCTTGCAGGTAAGATTGAACTTGATGATAAAGGATTCATTGTTACAAAGAACGGAACCACTTCTACATCAGTTGCAGGTGTATTTGCAGCAGGTGATGTTGCCGACCCGAACTATCAACAGGCTATTGTAGCCGCCGGTTCAGGATGTAAAGCCGCTCTCGATGCAGAGCGTTTCATAGCTAACCACAGAATTTAAGAAACTTCTACAAATAAATATTAAGCCCCGATAACTGGTCGATTCCAATTATCGGGGCTTTCAGCTGAGTAAACGAATAAATTAGTTTTTCAACCATTGGTCGAGCCAAGCAAAGAATTCACGTTGCCAAAGCAGCGCATTTTGCGGTTTAAGTATCCAATGGTTCTCATCAGGGAATACTACCATTCTGGTTGGAATCCCACGTAGCTTGGCAGCATTGAATGCTTGCATACCTTGTGTTGCAACAATTCGATAATCCTTTTCACCAACAGTAATCATAATTGGAGCATTCCATTTGTCGACGAATCTGTGAGGAGAATTTGCAAAAGTGTTTTGGGCAATAGCATTGTTCTTATCCCAATATGCGCCACCCATATCCCAATTGGCAAACCACATTTCCTCTGTTTCAAGATATTGAGCCTCAAGGTTGAATATTCCGGCATGAGCTATGAATGCAGCAAAGCGATTTTCGTGATGTCCGGCAAGCCAATAAACCGAGAATCCACCATAACTGGCGCCTACAGCTCCTATTTTCGTCTCATCCACCCATGACTCTGTTTTTACCGCGTCAACAGCAGCAAAATAATCCTTCATGTTTTGACCGCCATAGTCGCCTGAAATCTGTTCATTCCATTCTGTCCCAAAACCGGGCAATCCGCGGCGATTAGGTGCAATTACAACATATCCTTGCGATGCCATCAGGCGCAGATTCCAACGATATGACCAAAATTGGCTTACAGCAGATTGAGGCCCACCTTGGCAATAGAGTATGGCAGGATACTTCTTTGTCTTATCGAAGTTCGGAGGCAAGAGCACCCATGTAAGCATCTCTTTGCCATCAGTTGTTGGAATCATTCGGCGTTCAATAGTAATAGGGGAGAGTTGCGAAAGAAGGTCGGCATTCACTGATGTAAGCTGCTTAACTTCGCCTGTCACAACACTATAAACCTCATTTGGTTCAAGCATTGAATGGCGAAGAGTTATAAGTGTGGAATCATTCACCGGCTGAAGAGCGGCATAATCATATTGACCGTTAGCTATGTCCGCAATCTCCTGTGTTTCGACATTTATTGCAAAGATTGGGGTATCGCCAAGATAAGGAGCAATAAAATAAATGTATTTTGAACCAGGTTCCCATGCAATCTGGTCGACTGAATAATCCCAATTGTCAGTAAGGTCAGTCTTTTCGCCTGTTTCGACATTCATTACGAATATTCGATTCTTATCAGCTTCATACCCATCGCGTTCCATCGACAGCCAAGCAATCATGGTGCCATCAGGTGAATATGCGGGGTTAGTGTCGTATCCCATCATCCCTTCGGTCAGGTTTTCTGTGTTCTTTGACTCAATATCGTATCTATAAATATCGGAATTGGTAGAAACAGAGTAGTCAAGACCTTGTTTTTTGCGCGATACGTAAAGCAGTTTCTTGCCATCAGGCGACCATGAGAAAGATTCCGAACCACCAAACGGACGCATTGGAGCCTCGAATGGTTCTCCTTCCATAATGTCTATTGCGTTTGATAAACTCTTGCCATCAAATTCAGCAATGAAAGGATGTGGTATGTTTTCAACCCATTCATCCCAATGTTTATACATCAAATCATCTATAACACGGCCTGAAGTCTTGTCGAGGTCGGGATATTTGTCATTTGTGGTATCTTTCCATTTTACTGTTGAGATATACATTACTTTGGTCTCATCAGGAGAGAAAAGGAACCCCTCCACTCCAGCTTCAACATTAGATATTTGCTTTCTGTCGGTTCCATCGGCGTTCATCACAAATATCTGCACGCCATTTTCTGCCTTTGAAGTAAAAGCGATCTTATTGCCGCCATCGATCCAAACAGCATTCGATTCAGATTCAGCAGTGTGAGTCAACCGCTTTTGGTTTTCACCATTAATATCCATTACCCATAGTTCGCGGTTGCCTTTGTTCTGTTTAATGCTTTCAAAACCTACAGAATAAAGAATTTTGGTGCCGTCAGGCGATACTACCGGACTGGCAACACGGCCGAATGCTTCAAGTAACTCGGGAGTGAATTTTCCATCGACAACAGTATATTCAGGCTTCTCGATAATCTCTTCAGTTCCTGATTTTGCTGTGTCGCAACCGGTTACTGCTACTAATGACAATATAGATGCCATGATTGTAATAAACTTAAAATCTCTCATTATTTTTTGTATTTAGAATTCTTTCTTTTATTGTTTTGAGTCTCTAAAGCACGTCGTGGTTTATTGGCACAATACGATGATTGGTTAGGATACAATTTATCAATCAAATCGAGGCGACCTATGCGTTTTAACGACGATATTATGTCGGATTTGTTTTCCTGCAAATACCAGAAGAAATATTTGCGTTGTGCCGATTTATCCTTGGGCGACTTAGCCGTAAAAACAGGTTGCAAAGTATATGGATGAACTCCAGTGTAATAAGCCTCAGTTGAAACAGTCATTGGAGTAGGGGTGAAATCTTGAACTTGCTCAAGATGAAAATTCAGGTTTTTAGTTGCAACCGCCAACTCAGCCATATCCGCTTCGTGACAACCTGGGTGTGAAGATATAAAATAAGGTATTAGCTGCTGATTCAGACCATGTTTGCGGTTGATTTTATCGAAAATGAGTTTAAACTCATTAAACAATCTAAAGGTCGGCTTCCTCATTATATTCAAAACTGCATCGCTCGTATGTTCCGGTGCGACCTTCAGACGGCCTGACACATGGTGAGCAATCAGTTCATCAATATACTCAAGATTTATCTTGTTTATCGAGGCATCAGTATTCTTGTGCATTGCCAAATCGTAACGGACACCACTGCCAATAAATGATTTCTTAATTCCATGCAAGTTGTCAACAGCACGATATACGTCGAGAAGCGGACCATGCTCGTTCCTCAAATTCTTGCATGGAACCGGGTGCAAGCACGATGGACGCTTACAACTCTTGCATATTTCTGCATCGGTGCCATGCATCATATACATATTTGCCGAAGGACCGCCCAAATCGGAAATATAGCCTTTGAAATCATCCATTCCAATAACCTTCTTGGCCTCGTTCAAAATTGATTGTTTACTTCGCGAAGAAATGAATTTACCTTGATGGGCAGAAATTGTACAGAAAGCACATCCGCCAAAGCATCCACGGTGCATTGTAATTGAGTGACGAATCATCTCGTAGGCAGGAATGGATTTACCACGATAACGAGGGTGGGGCAAACGTGTATATGGCAAATCGTAGAACGAATCAATTTCCTGTTGAGTCAAAGGAGGAAATTGACGGTTTGCCTTAATGGCAACACCATCAGTTACTTGCCATAAAGTGCGTCCTTCCCATTTATTCGATTCTATTTCAATCATTTTAAAATTCTCTGCCTGATTTAATTTGTTTGCCTTACATTCACTGAATGAATGAAGCACAAAATCAGATTCGGAATCAGATTGTTCAGGCATAGATGATAGTGGAAGCGAGACTACAGTCTGTGGTATATCTTTCAGCGACTTAATTGCATTCCCCTCACTTAAGCGTTTTGCAATTTCAAGAATAGGGCGCTCACCCATACCGTAAACCAAGATATCAGCCGCAGAATCCAGCAGAATCGAGTGTCTTAATTCATCGGCCCAGTAGTCGTAATGGGAGAAACGCCGCAACGATGCCTCAATGCCTCCTACAACGATTGGCACATCAGGGAACAGTTTGCGCAATGCTTTTGTATATACTATTGTAGGGTAGTCCGGACGAGCACCTGAACGGCCGTTAGGCGTGTATGCGTCATTGCTGCGTAATCGGCGCGCAGCTGTATAGTGATTTACCATAGAGTCCATTGCTCCGGCACTGACACCAAAGAAAAGACGTGGTGCGCCCAACTTGGAAAAGTCGCGCAAATCATCCTGCCAATTAGGTTGTGGCACAATTGCAACTCGATATCCGGCACTCTCAAGCACACGACCAATGACAGCACAGCCCATAGATGGATGGTCGATATAAGCATCGCCTGAAAATAGAATTACATCTATATAGTCCCAGCCCAATCGCTCAATTTCTTTTTTAGTGGTTGGGAGCCAAGGTTGTATATATGGTTTATCTGTTTGCATGCTGCTTAATATCCTCTAGTTTTAACATCTCATCACGATATTGAGCTGCAGCAACAAAATCCATTTTCTTTGCAGCATCAATCATTTTTGCCTTTACCATATCAATTGTCTTGTCGAGGTCGCCACCCGACATATATTTGATAACCGGGTCGGCGGCAATGCCTGATGTCCTCTGGAATTCATCGGCACAAAGCTGCTGCATTGAATATGCATAAGCCCTGTTGGCAATATCAGCACGTCGGGTGATATCGTTCCTGTTATCTTCAGCCGAACGTTCCTGTCCCACAATGAGATTACGTTCCTTGATAATAGCCTTCGGGACAATTCCATGCCGGGCATTATAAGCGAGTTGCTGTTGGCGACGACGTTCGGTTTCATCAATTGTCTTTTGCATAGACTCGGTTATCTTGTCGGCATACATTATTACCAAACCGTTTATATTGCGCGCAGCGCGTCCCGCGGTCTGAGTCAATGACCTGTGAGAACGAAGGAATCCCTCCTTATCAGCATCAAGAATAGCTACAAGCGACACTTCTGGCAAATCAAGACCCTCACGTAACAGATTGACACCTATAAGCACATCAATCTCTCCTGAACGCAAATCGTCGAGAATCTGTATGCGCTCCATGGTGTCGACATCAGAATGTATGTAGGCACATTTTATATTCAATTTAAGCAGATAGGCACATAACTCTTCTGCCATACGCTTTGTCAGTGCAGTTACCAGCACACGTTCATGCCTTTCTATGCGGGTCTGGATTTCATCAAGTAAATCATCGATTTGTCCATGCGACGAACGCACTGATATGGCTGGGTCGAGCAATCCTGTAGGACGAATAATCTGCTCAACTACAACGCCTTCGCTCTTCTCGAGCTCATAGTCGGCCGGAGTGGCGCTTAC
>JBJEKE010000372.1:0-7227 GCA_051878475.1 Muribaculaceae bacterium
TCACGTTTTATAAGGGTTCACCGCTCTTTCATAGTCCAGACATCGAAAATCCGTCTAATCGAGCGTAACCGCATTGTGTTTGGTAAACAATATATTCCAGTGTCGGAAACCTATAAGGATACCTTCATCGATTATATTAACAAACACTCTATCAATCCGGCAAAAGACGATAACAATAACATTTAGAGCATCATTATGACATATACACAGAAACATTAATAAAGTTGATTCTGAGAGGTCGCCTGTTGTGAAACATACGGCCTTTTTTTATATTTCAACTTTTTTGCTCAATTATATTATGGCTGTGCCCTGGTAATAAAGCGATTGAAGTATGTAGCCGAAAAACAGGTTTTGGAACAGCATGTACAGCACTATCAGATTGAAGAAAAAACGGTAGTTGCGATGCACCTCGCGCCAGTTGCGAGTGAGGGTGTAAAGGCTAATTGCTATCGACACCGTAAGAATAATGTTCCAATAGGTCCACTGATGTCCGGGTATCGACAGCCCAAAGAACGAGTGCCCCATATTAAGCCATACAAATAGCGAGGTGGCTAAGGCAAACACTATCCAGCACCCCACACCGGTTATGCGCCATGCATCGGCATGCTCGTTGAATTGTGTTATAAGAAGTTTGCCAAGCACCGGTGCGTTGAAAAACACGCATGCCAGCAACATAAAATATGAATACTCCGAATAGAAGAAAAACAGTGGCAGCGAGGTGATGAACACTATTATGCCGAAGCGTTGCACCATTGTCATGTGATTGAGTGTTTCGCTTGTGCTTTTCCAATTCATTATGGCCCACGGCAATGCAATGAGCATTGGTACCGACCACGGTAGAGCCGAAAGCAGGAAATAGTCGATAGGGGCGAGGCCTGAGATGCCAACATCGTCGAGATGCGCTGTTATTGCCAAAGCCTTGGTAAATGGCGCTTTTGCCAGCCCGAAATCGCCGCTTAGCACATACATCACTGCAAATGCGGAAATCGCCGACACTGCAAGTATGGGCATGAGCAATGCAATGCCACGCTTACGGTGGGGGCGAACTATGAGAATGAACATTATGCCGGTCAATGCCATCGATGCCAGTGGAATGATGCCGGTAAGGATAATGTTGGCCGAGGTGGTTATGCACATCAGTATGGCATTCTTGGAGGTTTGCCGACGCAGCCAATGATACATGCTCACAAACGACAGAATGGTAAGAGCTGCCGATATCATCACAGGATTGGCGTTATACGACAGCATGCTCACATAAAGCGACCCAAGAAACACCAGCGATACCACAAACGAGTTGCCTATTTTCTCCGATGTGCGGTCAAATCTGAACAGGCATATGGTTAGAATGGCAGTGATGGCCGCCGACGGGAAGCGTAGCCAGAATATTGCATTCGAAGTACCATCAATGCCGAAAATCAGGTTGCAAACATAGGCATACATGGTTGTTGTCACATTGCCTCCGTTCCATTGATGAAGCACTGTGGCAATGTTGCTCCCTTTTAGTGTGAGCACTTGCTGCAGTAACGTCGTTTCGTAGTCGCTGATAGGCACACGTGGCAGAATGGGGAATATGTTGATTACAACGCCTATAATGAGCACTATCAGCAGTGCTATATAGGCACTCATCCGGTTGTCTTTCATTTGGATTCCGATGTTTTGAAGGTAACAAACCGGTTAAACACGTAGTTGCATATGGTGTAGATGGCCATGCCGATGAGGCTTATGAGCGTTTCGCCGGCCTCAAGCTGCTCAAACCATGGAATGCTAATATAGCGTATGGGGGTAAAGTTCATCAGCACCCACATTATTGCAAGCTGGATGCAGTAGCATACGCTGAAGCCGGTGACGAACAGCAATGCTTCGCGCGACACTGCAGTGCCTCGGGTCTTGAACACCCACGTCTTGTTCCATACGAAGCTGTTGACAACGCCCGCTATGTAGCCAATGATGTTCGACACGTAAAAGTTCACGCCCAGAAAACTGTTAAGCACTACAAACACAATGAACGTTATCAATGTGTTGCTCGCACCGATTAGCATATATTTCACTAATTGAATCGATGTTTTCTTTACCTGGTTATTCATGATTATAAATCGTTTTTTGAATCGGCATAACCACGAAGAATCGGTATCGACCAATTATATCGGGCTGCAAGGATTCTGATGACTATCACAGTTGCGCTGCACACCAGCTGCTGCACTATCGAGCTGCCTCCAAGCTCGGATATCACCCAAAAGATGATGCCACCCATTATGCACGCAGTAGCATATACATCTTTCCGGAATATCAGGGGCTCCTCATTGATGAGAATGTCGCGGATTACGCCGCCCAATGCTCCGGTGATAGTGCGCATCATGATGGCTGTCCACATAGGATAGCCGTAGGTCAGGGTTTTCTGTATGCCGATTACCACAAACAGCGCCAGCCCTATGGTATCGAATATGAAGATGGTGTTATGAAGCCGAACAAGAGATTTCTTAAATACGATAACCGCCGCAAGCGACAGCCCGGTTACTCCCAGATACCAGCCGTTGTGCATCCAGAATATCGGCGCATTGAGCAGTATGTCGCGGAATGTACCGCCGCCAATAGCTGTGGCAAGGCCTACAGCGTAGGCGCCAAACCAGTCGAATTTCTTGGCCGCTGCCAAGCGTATGCCGCTTATCGCAAATGCCATGGTGCCTACAATTTCTACTATCAGAAGAAACAACGACTCCATTTATACTATCCCTCTGTTTCTTTTACTTTTATTCCTTGGGCAAAACGTTAATTGTCAGCTTGTCGTAGGCTCGAGATGCTTTTTCGCGGGCTGCTTCAACGCTTTCGGCTGTAGCAAGGATTACACCCATGCGACGATGACCTACAATCTCGGGCTTGCCGAAGATTCGCATCTGAGTGCCCGGTTCCTCAAGCACTTTTTCAACACCTTCGAATTCCACCACGTTGGTGTTGCCCTCAACCACTACAGCGCGCGATGCCGATGGTCCGTAGAATCGAATTTCAGGCACAGGCAGTCCCAGCAGTGCGCGGGCATGAAGGGCAAATTCGCTTTGGTCTTGCGATATCATTGTTACCATACCGGTATCGTGCGGGCGTGGCGATACTTCGCTGAATATCACTTCGTCGCCTTTCACAAAGCATTCCACTCCGAAAATACCATAGCCCCCGAGCGCAGTGGTTACCTTTTCGGCAATCTGTTGTGCCTGAAGCTTTGCCTTTTCGCTCATAGGCTGTGGCTGCCACGAATATCGGTAGTCGCCATCTATTTGAATATGGCCTATCGGTTCGCAGAATTTGGTGCCGTTGATAGCTCTTACAGTGAGCAGAGTGATTTCGTAATCGAAGTCAACGAATCCTTCCACAATCACTCGTCCCGCGCCGGCGCGTCCACCTTCTTGTGCTATTTTCCACGAGTTTTCTATATCGCTTTCTTTCTTTATCACACTTTGACCGTGACCCGACGAGCTCATGATGGGCTTTACTACACACGGAATGCCTATTTCATTTACTGCCTCGCAGAATTCAGTGTAGTCAGATGCAAAACGGTAGCGCGAGGTGGTTATGCCAAGTTCTTCGGCTGCAAGCCGGCGAATCCCCTCGCGATTCATGGTCAGGAATGCTGCATGGGCGGTTGGGGTTACATTGTAGCCCTCTTTTTCAAGTTCCAGAAGGGTAGGGGTGGCTATTGCCTCTACTTCCGGTATTATATGGTCGGGGCGTTCCTGTTCTATTACGCTCCTTAGCTTTTTTCCGTCAAGCATATTGAACACATGGCTGCGGTGGGCTATCTGCATGGCTGGTGCTCCTGCATATTTGTCGCATGCAACCACTTCAATGCCATAGCGTTGCAATTCTATTGCCACTTCCTTGCCCAGCTCTCCACTGCCGAGAAGAAGGGCCTTCTTGCCTCTTGAACTTCCTATTGAACCTATCTTAGTCATATATATAATTAGTTTTGGTTGTGCGAAGATACGTTAAAATAAGGGGAGTACAAAACTTTAGACATTATTATTTAAGCAATCCAATAATATCAATCAAACGGTCAACTGTGGCATCTGCCGATGGGGTGGTAAAATCGGTGCCCTTACGGTTGAAATATATGGTGCGCCATCCGGCATTATGTGCTCCGCACACATCGGCATCGTAGTTGTCGCCTATCATGAGCGTCTTTCCGGGCTCTACATTCCACGCCTTTGTGGCATATTCAAATATCCCTGGCAATGGCTTGGTTACTCCCACTTCATCCGACAGTACAAGCAGGTCGACATATTTGTCGAGCCCTCCCGATATCAGCTTTTGCTGCTGTGTTCCCTTGAAGCCGTTGCTCAGCACGCCCACCCGGCCATAACGGCTGCGGATAAATTCGAGCAGTTCTATTGCTCCATCCACTATGTTGGGTTGCAGTGCCAGATATCGCAGATATTCGGTGTTTATCTCGGCAGCAAATCGGTCGATGTCGCTCCCATCGTATCCTATTTTCAGCAAAGGGAACCGGAACCGCTCCTCCACAAGAAATGTCTTTTCTATCTTTCCGTAGTGATAGAGGTCCCACAGTTCTTTGTTTTTGGCTTTATACAAGTCGCGGAATACATCGTATTCACCGCTCCATCGCTCGATGCAATACGTATCGTACACATGTCGCAGCGCCACTGCCGAGCTGGCTGTGAAATCCCATAAGGTATCGTCGAGGTCTATGAACACAGCCTCGATGTCGGTTAAAACTGGTCGATTCTCCACCATTTGTAGCTAATGTTATTGTCGTATGTGTCGAGGTCCTCTTTCTTCTTGATGTATCTCACCACTCTGATGGTTACCGGAAGAATGATTATCTCGTAAATTGTCTTTACTATTGCCTGGGTCCATATGAGAGCCACAATGGTGCGCAGCGGCAGAATGCCCAGAAATGCCACTGGAAAGAATATTATGGAATCCACTCCTTCGCCGAACAATGTGGAAAGCACCGCCCGCAGCGAAAAGTAGTTTCCGCCGTTCATCACCTTCATCTTGCTCATCACGTAGGCATTGACCATCGACCCGCATATAAAGGCAATGAAACTGGCACATAGTATTCGCGCTGTGTTGCCGAACACTGTTTCTACTGCATCTTGATGCGGCCACGATGGCGAGCTGGGTAGTACTATGCACAGCTGGAGAAACAGAACGAATATAAGGTTCATTATAAATCCGAGCCATATCACGAACCGCGCCTTTCGGAATCCGTATACCTCGACTATGCAATCGTTGATGATGTAAGATACCGGAAACACTAACAGCCCTGCTGTGGCTGTGAATCCGCCTATCTCTATCACCTTCACCTCCATGAGATTGGCAAGAACGAGAAACACACAGAACAGCAGCGACAGCAGCATGAACAGCATTGATATGTTACGCTTCATTTTTCGGTTTGTTTATTTTACTCTGCAAAATTACTCAGTTTTTAATAAATTATCCTATTTGTTGTGTTCTGATTCCAAATTTTATATATTTGTAGTTGGCAATTTTGCAATTAACCTGAATCATTACAATATGATGGCGTTGATAAGGAAAATATTCAATTTCTATGTCACCGGGTTCAAGGAGATGACCATTGGAAAGACATTGTGGATTCTCATCCTTGTGAAACTCTTTATTATTTTCTTCATATTGAAACTATTTTTCTTCCCCAATTTCCTTAACAATAAATTCAGCACCGACGAGGATAGGTCATCGTATGTGCGCCATGAGTTGATTAACGAATAATAATTATAAACATTAGTGCAAATGAACGATTTATTTAGTGTTGTTGATTGGTCGCGTGCGCAATTTGCCCTTACAGCAATGTACCATTGGCTGTTTGTGCCGCTCACGCTTGGCCTCTCGGTGATTGTGTCGATAATGGAGACAATCTATTATCGTACTGGTAATGAGAAATGGCTCAAGATTACAAAGTTCTGGATGACTCTCTTCGGCATCAACTTTGCCGTTGGTGTGGCCACCGGTATAATCCTCGAGTTTGAGTTTGGCACAAACTGGTCGAACTACAGCTGGTTTGTGGGCGACATTTTTGGTGCGCCTTTGGCCATCGAGGGTTTACTCGCTTTCTTTATGGAGGCTACCTTCATTGCGGTGATGTTCTTCGGATGGGGCAAGGTGAGCAAGGGCTTCCACTTGGCTTCGTGCTGGCTCACTGCTTTGGGTACCACCATTTCGGCTTTCTGGATTCTTGTGGCCAATTCGTGGATGCAGTATCCGGTGGGTATGGAATTCGATCCCGCACAGATGCGAAACGTAATGCAGAGTTTCTCGGAAGTGGCATTCAACCAGGTGGTAATCAATAAATTTCTCCACACCGTAATGAGCGGTTGGACTCTCTCAGCCCTCTTTGTGATTGGTGTAGCGGGATGGTTGCTTATGAAGAAGCGTAACAATGATATGGCTATAAGCAGCATAAAGGTGGCTGTGTGGTTTGGCATTGTCGGAATGCTTGCCACTATGGGATTCGGCGACGGCTCGGCAAAGGTTGTTGCTAAGGTGCAGCCTATGAAACTTGCTGCCATGGAAGGCCTTTACGAAGGTGGCAATGGTGTTGAGATTGTAGGTTTTGGTGCCCTCAATCCTGAAAAGAATGTCAACACTCCCGAAGCCGATGATTTCCTTTTCAAGATTGCTATTCCAAAGGGGCTCTCGTTTTTGGCTACCGGCGACTTTGACGGTTATGTGCCGGGCATCAACGACCTTATCAACGGCACATCAGGCTCGCAGCCGTATCAGGAACGCATAATTTGCGGAAAAATGGCTCACGAGGCGTTGCGCCAGTATGACGCCGGATATGCTGCCAACGACACTGCATTGATGGCACGTGCCAAGAATGTGCTCGACGACAATTTCAGCAATTTCGGATATGGTTATTTCGATAAGCCTGAAGAGGCTGTGCCTAATGTGCCTATCACTTTCTATGCCTTCCATTTGATGGTGCTCATCGGAGGTTATCTGCTGGCATTCCTTTTCGTGGTGGCTTTCCTGGTGTATCGCACCGAAATAATGCAGAAATCGCGAATCTTGCAGTGGCTTGCCGTTGCCGGCATTCCGTTAGTGTGGATTTGCAGCGAATGTGGCTGGATTACTGCCGAGGTTGGACGTCAGCCATGGATTATCGAAGGATTGATGCCTACCCGTGCTGCCGTGTCGGCCGTTTCGTCGGGTAGCGTACAGCTCACCTTCTGGCTGTTTGCATTCATTTTCACCTCG
>JBJEKE010000373.1:0-7158 GCA_051878475.1 Muribaculaceae bacterium
GACCATTAACCAATAATCCGTGAAATATAATTATGACAAGATTCAAGTATATTATTATTAACATCATATTGGCGCTGGGCACATTGTTTGTGTGTAGCAATCATGTTGGCGCGCGCGAGGAAATATCATTGTGCGGCACTTGGCAATTTGCCCTTGAGCGCGACCATAGCTCGTTCGATTCATGGACCGAAGGATTCGGGTTCGGACGTAATGTCGAAGTGCCTCACACTTGGAATGTAGAGGTAAAGACCGAACGCATATTTGGCCGTGCTTGGTATGAACGTTATGTTGAAGTGCCGCAGGCTTGGAAAGGAAAGCAGGTGTGCATATGTTTTGAGGCGGTGTATCGTGATGCCGATGTGTGGGTCAATGGAAAGAAAGTGGGGTCGCACTATGGCTCCGGTTTCACGGAATTCTCGTTCGATATATCGAAGTATCTTGTGTATGGCGACGAGAATCTCATAACTGTGTCGGTAGATAATTCGTTTTCGGAAAATGCATTGCCATATAAGGCAAAATTCGACTGGCCCAACGATGGCGGCATCATCCGTCCGGTAAGGCTGCTTGCTCTCGATAATCCGGCTGTGCGCTCCACCAAGGTGCGTTACGACATAAACTGTCAATCGCGCTCGGCTGATGTCGACATTGAGGTGGCAAGTTGGAACACATCAATAAAACAGGCTACTTATGCTCTGAGAATCAAAGAATGGAAAAGCAATCACGAGGTATATTCCAATGAGTTCAACGTAAAGGTTGTATCGGGTGTGTCGCATTTGAGTTTCCATCTCGACAGCGTGAATTTGTGGCACTTCGACCATCCGAATCTCTATGTGGTGGAACTCGAAAGTGTAAAAAACGGGAAATCGGTTGATTCCTATTCCACCCGTTTTGGATTCCGCAAGGTGGAAATCCGTGGCGATTCATTATATCTCAACGATGAGGCAATGCGGTTGCCCGGCATTGAATATATGCCCGGCAGCTATCCCGATTATGGCATGGCTGAGCCTTTGTGGGTGATGGAGAAGGCCGTTGAGCAAATCAAGGAACTCAACTGTGTGCTCACTCGTTGCCATTGGCAATACGACAAGCGGTATTTCGACCTTCTTGACGAGAAAGGCATCCTGACACAGGAGGAAATACCGTGGTGGCAGGCTCCCGGCAATCTCTCTCCCGAACTCGAAGCACTTGCCCGCAGCCAAATTGACGAGATGCTGGAACGCGACTTCAACCACCCCTCGATAATTGCGTGGGGCGTAAGCAATGAAGTGTTCTATAATACCGACAAAGACATTTATCGCCGATTGATTAAGCATGCCAAGGATTACGATTCGGGCCGGTTCGTAACGGTGGTTTCAAATGAAATTTTCGACCGTCTCGAGAACGATGAGTCGTTGCTTGGCGATATTCCGACATGGAACGACTATACTGGTACCTGGCATGGGAAAAGCCGTGAGGAAACTCCCGGCAAGCTGGCTCTTATTAACGAGCGGGCATTGAAAGGCCGCCCGTTGCTTATCACCGAGCACGGTTTGTGCGAGCCGCGTTTCGTAGGTGCCGATTCGCGTCGAATTGTCGAGATGACTTATCACTACGACCAATGGGCAAAGAACAAGTATATAATCGGTGCTATCTACTTCTCTCTCAACGACTATCGCACCCATGTGGGCGAGGCGGGTTTCGGTCGATATAAATCGAGAGTCCATGGGTTGTCGTCGATGTGGTTCGACAAGAAACCATCGTTTGAGGCATATCGTGGGCTGGCTTCACCGATTTACGTTGAGAATCTGCACATCAATGCCGACGGTACACGGGCGCAGGTTGTAGTGCGCGTGAAGAACGACCTCCCATCGTACTCGCTTAGGGGCTACAAAGTGGTGTGGGGCACAGTCAAAGCCGGCAAGAGCATCATATTGCCCGATTTGAAACCAGGAGAAAAGTATACCTTCAATATCAACGAATTAAATCCGGCGGTCCGTCCTGATGTGCGGATATATCGACCTACCGGATATTTAGTGACCGAATATTAATAGGAATGAGGATAATAATTTTATTAGCCTTGGCTTTGTTGAACCTCACAATGGTTGGACAAAACCGTTACACAGTAAGAATAAAGAGTGGTGAAGTTCACCAAACCATTCACAGTTTCGGCGCATCCGATTGCTGGCGCACTCAATACGTTGGGAAAAACTGGCCTGAAGAGAAGCGCGATTCGATTGCCGACTATCTGTTCAGTACCGATTTCGATGCCCAAGGCAATCCCCGTGGCATTGGATTGTCGTTGTGGCGATTCAATATCGGTGTGGGAACGCATGAGATTGGCGATGCCGGTGGCGTGACGTCGCTATGGCGCCGAACTGAGTGCTTTCTCGATTCAACCGGTGGTTGGGATTGGACTAAGCAGGCAGGACAGCGATGGTTTCTCGATGCAGCTAAGAAGCGCGGAGTGCCATATTCACTTGGATTCTCCATCGCAGCACCGGTGTTCATGTCGAAAAACGGTATGGGCCGCGCTTCGGAAGAAACACCGTATGCCAATCTGAGAGAAGACATGTATGTCGATTATGCCCATTATATGGCTGTGGTGTGTGAGAAACTTGGAATTGACTATCTGAGCCCAATCAACGAGCCGCAGTGGAACTGGACCCGGCCGGGACAGGAAGGGATGCAGATGACCAACGAGGAATGCTCTCGCCTGATTCATTGCCTTGATGCCGAACTGAGCAAAATCAACCGCCCGGTTGAGGTGGTATTTGGCGAGGCCGGATGTATCAATTACCTGTATGCTCCGGTTGCCGACAATCCTTTGCGCAGCAATCAGATTAACGAAATCTTCAGCCCGCAAGGAAAATATTCAATAAGCGGTCTGAAGAATGTGTCGAAACGTGTTTCGGGACATTCGTATTGGTCGACATGGCCGGTCGATTCGCTGGTCGACTGGCGTAAGCGTCTTCACAGCACCATGGCTGGAAAATTACCGGGATACAGTTACTGGCAAACCGAGTATTGTCCGATGGAACGGAACGATGATAATCCCGATGGTGGCGGTAAACGCGATCTTGGCATGAACACGGCACTGTATGTTGCGCGTGTCATACATGCCGACCTGGTGCATGCCAATGCCGAATCGTGGCAGTATTGGACATCAATCACCGAATGGGACTATAAGGACGGCCTCATATACATCGACGATGGAATAAAGGATAATGGTGCAACAAAATTCGGTGAGCCGATGACTGAAACCTGCAAATACAATGGGCGGTTCCGTACCTCGAAACTTATGTGGGCACTGGGCAACTTCAGCCGGTTTGTGCGTCCCGGAATGCAACGTATCACCGCTTCAATCGACGGAATCGACGACTATCAGGCCATGCGAAGCCTTATGGTGTCGGCATACATCTGCCCCAAAACCGGCACGAAGGTGATTGTGCTCATTAATTTCTCGGTCGACGACAAGGCTGTCGACCTCGACATCGACGGAATGAATAACAAGTTGAAATTCCGCAGATATATTACTTCTGCCGACACCAATCTGGCGTTTGAAGGAATGGTTGACGGCAAAATCTCTATACCGGCCCGTTCGCTGGTGACATTGGTAACAGAATAAAAAAGATAATTTATATGAATAGAAACAGAAACAAGGTTATATCGGCCATAGCATTGCTGGTGGCACTTGTGATTTCGTTTTTCACCGGTATCTCGTTCGCTCAAATGAAGAGTGTCAAGGAATCGTGTATCGGTAGTTTCAGAATGTCGCTTCCCCCTGCCGACTTCGAGCCTCGTCTCGAAGACCTTAATGGTGACGGAAAGCCCGAAGCAATTTATTCGATGACCGGCGACAGCATCCCGGTGCTGTGGATTGATGATGACCACGACATGACCTGGACCGATCTGGAAGGTGATATGGACAACGACTGTCTGCTTATCGACCGTAACCGCGACGGCAAATATGGTTTCGATGGCGACCTTGTGATTGACTGGGTTGACTCGAACAACGATGGCAAGGCCGATTTACAAATAGTGATGGACTATCCCGCCAAGCATGCTGTTGAGGTTTGGCCCAACGGCCATGTGATGATTCTTATCGACACCGATAACGACAACATCTTCAATTATATCGATTGGAACACCTATCAGGTGAAAAGCTGGAATAAAAGCGGGCGCTGCGCTTTCTATACCGACTACAGCGGCCAGTCGGCTTTCACAAAAATGCATGTCGCCACTTATAACATGGCCGACTTGCGCCTTAACTGGGAAAATCCCTTCTTGTTCTACGACCCCGACAATGATGGGCTTTCGGAGATGGCTATTCGTTTGCTCGACTCGCCTAGCACCAAGGACAAGAACGCTTCGTGGAACGGCTATGTGAATATGCAGCTCGAGGGCGAAATCGACTGGGTGTCGATTTCGGTCGACCTCGACAACGATAATGCTGCCGGCAACGATTTCGACTTCGATTTCACTCTCGGCCTGCGTGGTGGGGGATTCAACTATATGGATCAGGTGCATGTGTTCAAGAACATGCGTGGATTGCCTGAAGCCGATAAGTTCTTTATCGACCCGCGTTGGCGTCAGATGGACCAGTTGATTTATCCCGACCACGGAAAGGCTGTCGACTTGGTATTCAATCGTGGCAAGTGGAAGACGGCCCATTTCGTTTACGATGAGGACGACGATTGCCATCGCTGGGAACGTGTGGAGTTTTATGATGCCCTCGACCCCTTCAAAGTTGGCGCCGGCAAGGGTGGTATTGACAACAACACCCAATCGGATGCAGCCGGCGACCGGGGTGAGTGGGATATGGACTGCTCGGGCGGCGGTAAACTATATATCAGCCCGTTTGATGGACGCCTGCATCTTTATGGCGCCGAATGGGGCTGTTGGCGCATCGACCAGAATTCGGAATACTATCACGGATGGGACCGTCTGTGGATTAACAAGAATCCCCAGAAATTCGCTACAGTGAAATATACTGATACCGACAACAATGGCTTTATCGACTGCATTGAATACGATATGAACGGCGATTCGCAGTTCGAAACAAAGTATGAACTGAAAACCATGGGTATCGACGACACTGCTGCGCTTATCGATGTGTCGAAATTTGCCTACAAGGACTATAACCGGATGGCTAATGCGATGGCCGACGGAATATGGCACCGAGCACTGGATGCCGTGAAAGTGGCCCGGAAGTATAAGCTTAACACATCGTGGTATTCGTGGTGGATGCAGGCCTTGACTGTACGCGAACGGTATCACCGTGGCTATTGGCTGCAATACTATCTGTTCCAGGATTTGATTAACTATAGCGACCGCATCAACGACCGCAACCTGCACAATGCCATTGAACATGCTTATTTCAGCGGCGATTGGAAGTCGCTTCTATAAACTAGAACTTTAATAATGAGAAAAGTCAGATTTCTGCTGTTTGTGGCAGCCGTAACGCTTGTATTCAATGCCGGCGCAGTGAAATTGTCGCTTGACATCGATTCGGTGATGAGTGTGATGAAACGTGTTGCCGACTGGCAAGTGAAGGATTATCCCAACAATCTGTCGAGGTGGACGCATACGCCGGTGATGTGGACCAATGGCGTGATGTATGTCGGTATGGCTGAATGGGCAAAGATATCGGGTGACGATACATATTTCGAATGGCTCAAGGCGATTGGGGCAAAAGAGCGTTGGCATCCTGCTAAGGGTATGTATTTTGCCGATGATGTATGTGTGTCGCAACTATATTGCATGCTTTACGAGAAGTATGGCGATACCTCAATGCTTCAGCCCACCGAGGCCCGTCTGGAATGGGTGATGAATCATCCGTCGGGGGCGCGTCTGCAATATGAGGCACCACATTCGCACGATCGCTGGTGCTGGTGTGATGCATTGTTTATGGCGCCTACCGTGTATGCCCGAATGGCGAAGATTACCGGAAACCGCCGGTATCTTGATTTCATGGACCGTGAGCTATGGGCTACGGTTGATTTGCTTTTCGACCGCAAAGACCATCTGTTTTATCGCGATACACGCTATTTCACCATGAGTGAGAACAATGGCAAACATGTGTTCTGGGGCCGTGGCAATGGCTGGGTGGCCGGTGCACTGGCTGTTATAATTGAGCATTTGCCTAACGATTTCAATTCTCGGCTTAAATATGTAGAACTGTTCAAGCTGCTTATGCAGAGGGTGGTGACATTGCAGGATTCCGATGGCTATTGGCACGCAAGCCTTCTGGATACCGACACCTATAAGATGCCCGAAACCAGCAGTACGGCATTCTTTGTATATGCCATGGCATGGGGCATTCGCAACGGATTCCTTAAGCCATCGCAGTTTGTAGGTCCGATGGAAAAAGGGTGGAATGCATTGGTAAGAGCAGTGCATCTCGACGGAAAACTTGGCTGGGTGCAGGCAATCGGGTCCGACCCGCAAAAGGGCTCGGCCGATATGACCGAAGTGTACGGAGTTGGGGCCATGCTGATGGCCGGCTCTGAAATATGTCGGTTGGCATCAATGAAATGAAACGGTTAATACTATTGATAGTGCTCGTGACGAGCATTTGTGTTTCGGTTAGAGCCGTTGATGTCAGAATCGACGGCTCAAGCCCGGGACAACTGTTTGAGGGTATTGGTGCCGTCAGTGCCGGCGCATCGTCTCGCCTGCTGGTTGACTATCCTGAGCCTTACAGATCGGAAATACTTGATTTCCTGTTTAAACCCGGATTTGGCGCCTCGCTGCAGCACTTCAAGATGGAGATGGGAGGCGATATGAATTCAACTTGTGGCACCGAACCGTCGCATGCACGCACCCGTGATGAGATGCTGCATCCTTCGCGCCATTGTCTGGAACGCGGATATGAATGGATTATAGCGCGAGAAGCCAAGAAACGTAATAAGAAGATGATGTTCGACGTATTGCAGTGGGGAGCTCCCGGATGGTTCGATGGTGGGTTCTATTCGGCCGACAATGCTATGTATGTGGCATCGTATATCAAGTGGATGAAGCGTTATCATGGCATCAATATCGGTTATTGTGGGTTGTGGAACGAAAAGCATCTTGTCGAGCCGTCGCGCCGCTACCTTGTTGATATGCTTCGTCCTACACTTGACCGTATGGGACTTGAATGGGTTAAAATTGTAGGCAACGATATGTATTGCTCGTCGC
>JBJEKE010000374.1:0-7147 GCA_051878475.1 Muribaculaceae bacterium
CCAATACCCCTCGTCGATGCTTGATAATAACATGATGACACGTTGGGCAATATGTGCAAACACTCCTATTGAGAATTATGTTGAAAGCGAAATATATCCACAATTGCGTCAGAAGCTAACAAATGATAAGATTAAGGATATGAGCATTCTTCTTGATTTTGTCCAAACCGGTTTTGAATATCAATACGATGATGTTGTATGGGGTGCCGATAGAGTGTTTTTTGCCGAAGAAACCATGTTTTACGACTATTGCGACTGCGAAGACCGATCGATACTATTGTCGCGTCTTGTCAGGGATTTGCTTGGGCTTGATGTGTTACTCGTGTACTATCCCGGTCACTTGGCAACTGCCGTTGCATTAGGCGACGAAGTAAAAGGCGATTACATTATTCACGACGGTATAAAGTATATTGTGTGTGACCCAACGTATATCGGAGCACCGGTAGGAATGACAATGGACGGGATGGACAACCGGTCGGCCACAGTAATCCTGCTGAATTGATTCCAATCTATACCCGATATAGTCATGGCAAGGCTCATAGGCATAATCATTAATGTCATGGGCCTTGCTTGATTTTGCATGATAATGTCATCTTTACCCTCATCATATTTGTTACTATTGTCACTAATTGTAAGAATTGTCAGCTATACAAATGAAATTATCAATGAATTTGTCAGTGGAATAAAATTTGCTGACACATATGTAAAATATATTTCTTTTGGGCGATATGTATTAAAATTATCTAAAATCAGAAATGTTTTTTGGGAGATTCAAAATTATTGATATACATTTGCCCAAGAAATCGAAAAGTTAAATTTTAACGATTAAAATATTAAAACAGAAAATAATTAACAGTTTTGCAATATGAAAACAAGTACAAGAAATTTAGTAGTTGTGGCTATTGTAGCCGCTGTTGTTGGCTCAGTGTTTTCAACCATGGCCAATTCTGTAATTTCGCGAAACGATGAGATAACCGACACCTGCATTTCTCAGGATAATTCGGGAATAATGAGAGTGGTTCAAGGCCGCAGCCTTGAAACCGATTTCACTAAGGCAGCCGAAAGCACGGTTAATGCTGTAGTGAGCATAAAGAGCTATGTGACACCTCGCCGTCAGCAATATTATCAGAGCTTCGATCCATTTGAATTCTTCTTTGGCCCGGGCAACGGTAATCGCCAGCAGCCTCAACAAGAGCAGAAGCCCCAACAAAGCGGATTAGGCTCAGGCGTTATAATCTCAAACGATGGATACATTGTAACCAATAATCATGTGGTGGAAGGAGCAGAAAAACTTGAGGTTACATTAAACGATAACCGTTCGTTCAATGCGCAAGTGATTGGTACAGACCCAACTACCGACCTGGCATTGCTGAAAATAGAGGCTAAGGATCTTTCACCTATTTCAATTGGCGATTCTGACGACATTAAGGTGGGCGAGTGGGTTCTTGCCGTAGGGAATCCATTCGGTTTCACTTCAACAGTTACAGCCGGTATTGTAAGTGCCAAGGCTCGAAGCATCAGCTCCGCCACACACTCAATGCCTATGGGCGTAGAATCGTTCATTCAAACTGATGCTGCCGTAAATCCAGGAAATAGTGGTGGCGCATTGGTGACAACAGATGGCTTGCTTGTTGGTATAAACACAGCCATTTACTCCACAACTGGTAACTATGCAGGATATTCATTTGCAATTCCTTCAAACATAGTGAAGAAAGTGATCACTGACATTAAGCAATATGGAACCGTTCAGCGAGCTGTGCTCGGCATCTCATTCCAAGACCTTACAGCAGAAATTGCAAAGGAGCGCGACATAACAGCCGTAACCGACGGTATTATTATCGAGCAAGTACTCGATAGAGGTTCGGCAAAAGAGGCCGGGCTTGAAAAGGGTGATGTAATCATCAAAATCAACGATGCCAAGATTAAGGACAAGGGCACTATGATGGAGCAGATGAGCCGATTCCGCCCAGGCGACAAGATTAAGGTGACTTACGTTAGAGACAATAAGACCCAAACTACAACTATCACGCTCAAGAACTCACAGGGCAATACCTCGATTACCAAGTCGAACGATATAATTGATTTAGGTTGTGCATTCAAGGAACTTACCGACAAGCAGAAAAAGGACCTTGGAATATCAAAGGGAGTTGAAGTCCTGGGCGTTAAAGATGGTAAGTTCAAGGACTGTGGTATCCGCAACGGATTTATCATTCTCGACATAAATAACTATCCGGTATCGTCGAGAGAAGATGTTGAAAAAGTATATAAAGCCATTATGAACGATAACGACAGCGACAAGGTAATGTTCATAACAGGTATTTATCCAACTGGTAAGAAAGTTTACTACGCTGTTCCATTGGTTGACTAATTATTCTGGAACTGGAAAGGCATTCACCTGGAACAATCCTCGTGAATGCCTTTTTATTAGCAAACGATACAATAAGGTAGTGCTTTTCACGTTATTTATATCAAAAACCTCATTATAGGTGGTATTTAGTTTGCAATTTAGTTTGAAAATTGGTAAATTTGCACACATTTTTGAGTTAGAATGAGACAATTAAAGATTACAAAATCAATCACTAATCGTGAGAGTGCGTCGCTTGACAAGTATCTGCAGGAGATAGGCCGCGAAGGTCTAATAACTGTTGAAGAAGAAGTGGAGCTTGCACAAAAAATCAAAGCAGGCGACCAGCGCGCATTGGATAAACTCACACGAGCCAACCTGAGATTCGTTGTATCTGTGGCAAAACAGTATCAGAACCAAGGCCTCAGCCTTCCCGATTTGATTAACGAAGGCAATCTCGGCCTAATTAAAGCCGCCCAGAAGTTCGACGAAACCCGTGGCTTCAAGTTTATCTCTTATGCTGTGTGGTGGATTCGTCAATCCATTCTTCAGGCTCTTGCAGAACAGTCTCGTATTGTAAGACTTCCACTCAATCAGGTGGGCTCTTTGAACAAAATCAGTAAAGCTCTTTCTAAATTCGAACAAGAAAACGAACGCCGTCCATCGGCTGAAGAACTGGCTGAACAGCTCGACATCCCTGTTGATAAGATTCAGGATACTCTGAAAGTGTCAGGGCGTCATATTTCGGTTGACGCACCATTTGTTGAAGGTGAAGACAACAGTTTGTTGGATGTTCTTACCAACGATGATTCTCCAATGGCCGATTCGTCGCTGAATCAGGAATCACTGTCGAAAGAAGTTGACCGTGCATTGAATCAACTTCACGAACGTGAACGCGACATTCTGAAGATGTTCTTCGGAATAGGATGCCAGGAAATGACATTGGAGGAAATTGGTGCAAAGTTCGATTTGACCCGTGAGCGTGTTCGTCAGATTAAGGAAAAAGCAATACGCCGTCTGAAAGGGCAGAAGAGCCGTCTACTCAAGTGCTACTTAGGCGATTAATATTTTTTATTGAAATTTTACTTGAAGGCATTCCATTAATATGGGTGCCTTCATTTATTTTGCACTTTATGATACTTGATTATATCTTTTTGTGCTGTGAAATACGGGAGATATTTTGTAAGCACCTTACTGAATAGTGGCATGATAGCCACATTTATGGCAAACATGAGCCAACAGTTATCACAGCCGACAGATATTAGAACATATCTTATAGGCCAGTTCATCCCAAGTGCTATTAATGAATATCGACCAAACTCACATATAAAAGGACGTAAAAGGCTACTCCCTGAAAGCAGTCGATATAAGATTGTGCATAATGCAAATATTCCACAGATTCCACATCCTATTGAGATGTAGAATGAGAAGAATGAGGCGTCAAATTGACATTTTGCGAATGACAACGGCCCTGTTGTTGAGTAATACAGAAGTAATATCGATACCGTTAACACAGCAATGAGCTTCGCAATAGGATAATTGATAATGCTCGTTAACGATTCCCGGAACTTATGTGCACAAAACAATATTGGCAAGACAATAGCCGCGGAGAAAATGTCATATTTAAACAGATAGAGAACGATTCTCGATGAATGCTTGAATTCGTTGCAATAATCAACTAATTCCCAGACTACGAATGCATATATGCCGATAGTAAGCCACTGGACAAGACTCCCTACACGTTTGAGCACCAATGCATTAAGCAGATAATACATTGAATATACAATAAACAGGCATCTTAAAAACCACAACGGGGCATTGCTTGGCAAAAAAATCATCGCTTTCAATTGGCATGCACTGGGGAAAGTGCCGCCAAATGCTTTGTCAACAGTGACAACAACACCATAAATCAATGCAAAAAACAAGTAAGGGATAATGAGTTTACATGTCTTTCGTAGTGCGAAGTCGGCATAACAGGTGTATTCCTTGAAGAAGATTCCCGAAAGGAAGAAATATAATGGCATACGGACTGCATCGAGCATATTTTGAATATGTACTGAATCAAAGTGCAAATTGCTATGGTCGGCAATTACCATCGCAATGCAGAATCCTTTCATGAAATCGAATATTTCAATCCTTACGTTGCTCATTATATAGAAAAATACGCCGGAATCCAACATAAGAGTCCGGCGTATTCATTTCATAATATAATTATTTTATAAGATACTGCGAACTGATTGATTCATTGTTATGAACGCGACGGATTGTGTCGGCAAACAACGATGCAATGCTGATAATTGTAACTTTACTGCATTTCTTGGTGAAAGGGATACTGTCGGTGAACATGATTTCGGACAAAGCACACTCTTCGATACGCTGCGAAGCAGGGTCGCTCATAATAGCGTGCGATGCAAGTGCTCTTACCGATTTAGCCCCATTTTCCATCATGAGATTAGCAGCCTTAGTTATTGTACCGGCAGTGTCAACCATATCATCAACTAGAACAACGTCCTTGCCCTTAACGTCGCCAATTATTGTCATGTTTTCAACTACATTAGCTTTTGCGCGTTGCTTATGGCACAGAACCAATGGTGCATTGAGATATTTTGCATAGCTGTTTGCACGTTTCGCACCACCTACATCGGGGGTTGCAATCACCAGTTCATCAAGGTGAAGCGACTGGATGTAAGGGATAAAGCATGACGAAGCATATAGATGATCGACAGGAACATTAAAGAATCCTTGAATTTGGTCAGCGTGCAGGTCCATAGTAATCAGTCGGTCGATACCGGCAACACTGAGAAGGTCGGCCACTAATTTGGCGGCTATCGACACACGGGGTTTGTCCTTGCGGTCCTGACGAGCCCATCCGAAGTAGGGGACAACAGCAATAATTGATTTTGCCGAGGCACGCTTTGCCGCGTCAATCATAAGGAGCAGCTCCATTAAGTTGTCGGTGTTTGGGAATGTCGACTGAACTAAATATACTTCACAACCACGAATAGACTCTTCAAAAGAGCATTCGAATTCACCGTCAGCAAAACGCTGAATGTTCATTTTACCTAATTCTACTCCTAACTCTTTGCAAATTTGCTCGGCCAAATATTGCGATTTGGTCCCGGAGAAGATTTTTACTGGAGGTAATTTCTGAGTCATAATTTTTGTATAGCTGAGATTTTTTTGCAAAATTACAAATAATAGTTCGTCTACTAACACAATTAGACAGATTTTTTATCCGTTATTGCTGGTTCTACAATAAACTTCAATAGCAGTGCTCCATAAGCATCGACATAAACCGCCAATGGAGAGGATTCACTAAACGCTATATTATGCTTTTCTCCAGAGAGCAAATCGATTGCACGATAGTTTCCAGGCTGCATATTCAATGTATTGAATGCATGCTCCGGAACATTTACTAATATTCGTGATTTGCAATCAGAAAAATTCACAATAGCCAGTACTACTTCATGCTTATGCTTTCGTATATAGCAGTAATGACGATGCGGATTGAAATCCGGATTATTGTAGTTAACATACATCAAATCGAAGAAATCTCCCTTTACAATGGCATCCTCCTTGTTTATCAGATTAAGAACACTTTTATACATTTTATATATAATGCGTTCTTCGTCTGTTAAGTTTTTGCCGTCGCATTTGCCGCCATTGTACCATCGTAGAATTGATGGGACGCTCCAATAATCGAAAATTGTTGTTCTGCCGTCTTTGCCGCTGAAGCCTTCGGCATCAGTGGCTTTTTCTCCAAATTCTTGCCCTGAATAAACCAGGAATGGACCTTTCGACATGGTAGTGCTTACGATAAGCGAAGGTAATGCCTTCAGAGCGTCGCCAAGGAATTGCTCCGAGGCAATTCGCTGCTCGTCGTGGTTCTCAAGGAAATTAAGCATCTGGTGTCCAATACCTTCCACCGTCTGCCAGCAACTGGTTAAATTGGCGGCCGACACGTTGTGGCACTGTATGGACCTTAGTGTATCGTATAGATTAACCTTGTCGTAAAGGTAGTCGAAATGCCCCTCGTTAAGGTACTGCCGGAATATACCCACATCGTATAATTCAGCTATGAAAAGTATATTTGGAGATATCGCTTTTACTTGCGGTATAGCCCAGTTCCAGAACTCTACCGGCACCATATGTGCCATGTCGCAGCGGAACCCGTCGATGCCTTTCAAAGCCCAGAAGCGAAGTATATGTAGCATTTTTATCCATGTGTCTGGAATCGGGTCGAAATGGCGGGTGTTGTTCCCGTAATCTATTCCATAGTTGAGCTTTACTGTTTCATACCAATCATTGACCGTTGGGAATGCAGTGAAACAGTCGTTGCCGGTAGCTTTTGCTGGGAACTCGAAATATACATCGCCACCATGTCCCAAATCGATTTGCGGCGAGAAAAGCTGTCGAGTAATGTAATAAAAGTTGTTTGAAGGTGCAAAAAAGTATTCCCTGTTGTCATTGTGCCCGAGGTCCTCAATTCCTTCAGGTTTTGCATCTGAAAAATATTGTCGGGCCACATGATTTGGAACGAAGTCCAGTATCACCTTAAGCCCCTCGTTATGAGTCCGTTTTACCAATTGTTGGAATTCGGACATTCTGTTAGGCACCGACTCTGCTATGTCGGGGTCGATATCGTAATAGTCCTTAATGGCATATGGCGAACCAGCCTTGCCTTTTACTATATGCTTATTGTCAGGACGTATGCCGTAATATGAATAATCGGTTTGTGTTGCGTGTTCAATAACACCAGTATACCAAACATGTGTAGCGCCTAATGATTTTATTTCTTTAAGG
>JBJEKE010000375.1:0-1746 GCA_051878475.1 Muribaculaceae bacterium
CGACGACCACGACTATCGGGTGCAGCTCGATGCCGTGGAGGCCGAATATAACAGTGTGAAGGCCGAGGCCGAGCGTGTGATGGCACTGTATGCCGACAGTGTAACCACCGCCGATGCCTACGACAAGGCCCGATATGGCTTGCAGCAGATTTCGGCAAAGTATGAACATGCTCGCGACCAACTTGCCGACACACGTATCTATGCTCCATTCGATGGTCGTGTGCAGAGCCGGTTCTACGATGCACCGTCGGTTGTTGGTGCCGGTATGCCGGTGGTGTCGGTTATTAGTGAATCTACTCCGGAGGTGGAGATAAACATACCGGCATCGGTGTATATGCGCCGCAGCGAAATTTCGCGTTTCGATGCCACTTTCGATGTCATTGCCAACCGCAAGGTGCGTATGGCGCTCATAGGTATCGCTCCAAAGGCAAATGCCAACCAGCTCTATACCGTGCGATTGGCAGTGCCGCCGCTTATGCAGCCCATGCCCGCCGCCGGAATGAACGCCATGGTGGAGATTACGTTTGCTTCGCAGAGCGAATCGATTGTCATCCCCTCGTCGGCATTGCTTCGTCAAGGCAACGACGCCAGTGTGTGGGTGTTCTCAAGCCGAGACTCCACGGTGCATCGCCGTGTGGTTGCCGTTGAGCGCTTGCACACCGATGGCACTTCCGTTATAGGCTCCGGTTTGGCCGGTGGCGAGCAGATTGTGGTATCGGGCGTTAACAAACTCACTGATGGATGTAAAGTGAGAGTTCTGGAGCAGGATTCGGAAACTAATGTTGGAGGATTGTTATGATCGACTTTGGCAAATGGGCTTTTTCGAACCGTAAACTGGTGTATTTCCTCATTGCGGTGCTGATGGTAGGAGGCATTCTGTCGGCCTACGACACGAGCAAGCTCGAAGACCCTGAAATAACCGTAAAGATGGCCATGGTGGTGGCAGTGCGCCCCGGTGCCTCGGCCCACGAGATGGAAATGGAGGTTACTGAGCCTCTGGAGAAGAATATTCGCACCATAGGCGAAATCGATTATGTCAGCAGTTGGTCGTACAATGATATGGCAATACTGCAGATTGAACTAAAGAGCACTGTCCCCGATGCTGAAATACAGCAGTGCTGGGATCTTCTGCGCCGAAAGGTGGCCGACACACAGGCTTCGCTCCCTGATGGTACATCCACCCAGGTTCAGGACGATTTCGGACTGGTATATGGCATGCTTTACACCCTAACCGGTGAGGGAATCGACCAGCGCCGCTTACAGGACTATGCCCGTATGGTGCAACGCGAACTCACCAATCTGTCCGATGTGGGGCGTGTTACCATATACGGCGAGCGCGAGCAATGCATCAATGTTGAGATGCTTCCGCAGAAGATGGCCACTCTGGGCGTTTCACCGGCTGAGGTGCTTGCTACCCTTCAGGGCCAGAACGGTGTGTATTACAGCGGATACTATGATAATGGCACCAAGCGGGTGCGTGTGAGCGTGAGCGACAAGTTTCGTAAGGTGGAGCAGATACGGCAGATGATTATCCAAGGACACGAGGACGACCAGCTGCGCCTCGCCGACATTGCAAATGTAGAGGAGGGTTACACTTTGCCAGTACGCCATACCATGAAGTATAACGACGATGTGGCTCTGGGTATTGCCATTGCCGCAGCATCGGGAACCGATATTGTAAAGGTGGGGCATCAGGTGGAACAGCGGCTCAAGGAACTGAAAGCCGACCATTTCCCGGTGGGTGTC
>JBJEKE010000376.1:0-7104 GCA_051878475.1 Muribaculaceae bacterium
TATATGACTCATTAGATCAAGACACTTATTTGGATGAGGATATTGAAATTTGGGACGAGTCGACCAATACGATGACACTCGTTGAGGATAATATTGATGTGTATCGCAATCAGGCGTTGATGCTTAACAACTATGCAGATGTTGCGTTCTACTACGATGGAACCAACCAGATGCAAGGATACCTGGCAGTTGATGTTTCGGAAGAGCTTGATGATTACAAATATTATAGAGATTCACATTTTGTGTATAATGAAGAAACCGGTTGGTGGGAAGATGTACCCCTTGAAAACCCTTATTGGGAACAATATATGTATATCGAGTTGCAGCCGCTTCTCGTCTTTCCTGATATGACTTCGTTTGCGATTGAAGATTATTTCACTGCAACAAGTTTCGAGACATTGGTTAACGACTACAACGCAATCATCAATACTTATTACACTATTTCAGGAAACGAATAACCGACGTACGTTGACTGCGAATTCCATATTACAACAGCTGTCGGAAGGTGTCGTGCGACGCTTTTTGGCGGCTGTTGTATTTGTATTGTCGAGTGCAGTCAGCATTTATGCGGAAACAGAGAACCCCGACACGATGCACGTGGAGCTCGGTGCTGTGGGTGTAACCGCACGTGTACCGGTTAAAATAGCACCACGCGACGGTAAACTGAATGTATCGTCGTCGGTGGTGAACTCAGGGCCAGCATTGTTTGGCAATAATGATGCCATACGCACATTGCAGACATTTGCCGACGTGCATACCAACAACGATTTTGCCGCCGGCATTTCGGTTGACGGTATGGATTACTCCCAAAACCGGATTTCAACCAACGGGGCGCGGATATTCAATCCGTTTCACATGCTTGGGCTCTTTTCGTCATTTAATGCTTCGCACTATTCCGGATATTCGTTCAGCAATGTGTCGGCCGGTCATAATGTGTTGGGGGCATCGCTCGATGCGAGAACAGCGGCCTATTGCGATGGCCTTATGGGCGAGGTAACAATTGGACTCATCAATGCAGCGGCCTCGGTAGTGGTTCCCGTTGTGCCCTCAGGCGACACCTGGGTGGCAGCCTCGTTGCGCCGCTCGTATTTCGATAAAATTTTCCCCGACATGATAAAGTACGACCATGCCCGGCTGCTTTACAATTTTGGTGATGCCAATCTCACTGTATCGCACCAAATTGGAGACAATGGGCGTGTGATGGCCGATTTGTTCCTTTCGGCCGACCGAATGAGCCTTGACGATACATATTATGACTCCAATGGCAATTTCAAGTGGAATAATATTGTGGCAAATGTGGTGCTGGAACTGCCGGGGCTGAAGCAAAGGCTTAACTGGAGCAAACTGTCGAACGGGCTCGATTTGAGGGAGTCGAGCGTATCGGCTTCGCTGCCATCGTCGATTTACGAGCTTAATTACAACGGAGAACTGGCATACAAATCTTGGCTTTTCTCAGCCGATGTGGTCTTTCGCCATTCAACTCCTCAACATTCAAAGGCCGATGCCGGCAATCTCGGTGACAATGCCTGCGAATTGTCGGCCGATGTGTCGTATAACCGTCGGATATGTGCCAACACGTCGTTTTCCGGAGGCGTTAAGCTTACTGAATATATCGGGCCGTCGATGCCAAGGGCATATCCGTTGCCTCGCATTTCTGTAACAACCGATATCAGTGGCGCATTGTCAATTACGCTACGTGCCGGGGCATTGGCTCAATTCTCGCATCTCATTAAGGAGTCGGATAGTGGGCTGCCGGCGAATTTCTGGATAAATGCCGACAATGTTTTCAAGCCCCAGCACTCATGGTATGGTGCCATTGGCGCCAGCGGCAAGTTGATTAACGGGTATTTGGCGTATAATGTCGAGGCTTATTGCCGTAGTATACGCAATTTGCCTGAGTTTACCGGCTGCATATTGAACATGGCCAACGGCGGATATCGCCCGCTTGACGATGTTGTACAAGGCAATGGCCGTTCATACGGAGTTAAGGCCATGGTTGCGCTAAACTTAAGGAAGCTTCGGATGTGGGCCTCATGTGCCGTCGGACGTAGCGAACTTCTGATTCCGGAAATAGCCGACGGATATTTCCCGACCAACTACGACCGCAGCTGCGATTTCAAGATGTCGGGTTCGTATAAAATCAACGATCGATTCGATTTCTCGGCATCACTGGCTTATGCTACGGGTACGCCTTACACCCGTGCATCGATGGGCTATATGATAGGGGAGAACCTCATATGCGAGTATTTCCCTCACAATTCATCTCGGTTGCCTGATTATTTCCGGATGGATGCATCGCTGAGCTATACGTTACAAACCAAGGGCTGGTTGCGGCATCGCTTTAATTTGTCGGCATACAATGTGACGGCACATCGCAATGTGGTGCTTAAATACTATAATTATTCGCCCAAGAACGGGCTGATGGGCAAGGAATCGGTGCTCACATCCATCATTCCTTCAATATCCTATACCATTATGTTCAGATGAAACCACTATGCTACATATTATTCGCTTTGGCATTGGCAGCGGTGCTTTGGGGCTGTGCAGATGATGAACCGGCATTGCGTGATGATGCCGAAATGCCGATTGTGGTGGAGGGCTGGATTGAAAACGGTGCGTATCCGATGGTTATAATCACCCGCGCCATTGATTTGACCAAGCCTATGGATTCGCTGGACAATTATGTTGAAAAATGGTGTCGGGTGTCGATTTCCGATGGAAGCGGTCGGTATTATATGACAGCCAGGATTAACAAGAACTATATCCCATCGTTTGTGTATACCACCACCAAGGTCCGCGGGCAGGTGGGTAAGGAATATGAACTGATGATTGAGACGGAAACCGATACCTTCACAGCCACCACACGGATAATGCAGCCGTTGAGAATCGATTCGGTAAAGGTGGCGGTTTCGCAAAATGATGCTTCGCTATATCAAATCAGTGCTTTTGCCAGAATTGATAACACCGTGCCGGGTAGCTACTATAAGTATTTCAGTAAAATTGTTGGCTCTGAGCTCCGTTACTATTCATCGTTTCTCGGCACTTTTGAAAGTGTGGCTTACGACCCTGCTAAAGGGTTCAATGTCGCCAAGGGAATCCATAACACATTCGAAGGCGACCAAAAATTCTCTCCATTGTATAATTATGGCGATACGGTAGATGTTAAGTTGTGCACCATCACTTGCGAGCAGTTCGAGTTCTGGAATGCCTATGAAAATTCGGTTTCTATGTCGGGTCAATCGTTTTTCAATGTGGCGCGCGGTTGTCCGTCAAACATCGATGGCGCGCTGGGCTATTGGTTTGGATATGGCGCATCGGCTGTGCGCGTTATAATAAAGTGATTTTGGACGATTGTATTGTGGGTTTTACGTTAAATTCGTAATTTTGTGTTTATCGTAGACTCTAATTATGAAAAGATTAACCTTAATAATTGCCGTCGTGTGGCTTGCTGCAACCCTCAGCGGAGCCGAACGGCTTACAAAAAGTGATTTGGCTAAGCTCGATTTGGTGATTGATTCGGTGCAGTACTACGATGCCATGAAGTATCGGCGCATCGACAGCATAAAATCGGAACTTCAGTCGTCGAATGTGTATAGCCGACGATTGGCATTGTCGATAGAACTTGGAAGAGAGTATGAATCGTTTGTGGCCGATTCGTCGCTGATGTATTACGACAACGCCCTGGAAATATCGATACTTACAAAGGATTCCATACAGGAAAAATCGGTGCGTATAGCGCGATTCAAGGCTCTTGGTGTGCTTGGATTGTATAACGAGGCCATCGACGAGCTTGAGCGGCTTGAGGATGCCGGAATTGCCGACACTCTCGCTGTGCAGTTCTACGATACTGCCCGCCAGCTCTACTATTACATGATGGGATATGCAGAAAACAGTGGCAAGTATGCCATTGAATATCAGACGAAAAACCGGTATTATCGCGATAAATTGCTGACGATAATCGACCAGAGTTCGCTGTTGCACAAACTATATGAGGCAGAGGTAATGCAGGACCAAGGGCGTTTACTTATATCGCGCAAGATGCTTCTTGAGATAATCGGTATGGTGCCTGAGAATTCTTCTATGTATGCTCGTGTGACGAGCATCTTGGCGTCGCTTGCCTCGATTGAGGGCGAAACCGACGAAGCCGCTCACTATTGGGCCCTGTCGGCGGCATCCGATGCCCGCTGCTCGATTAAGGAGAATGTGTCGCTACAGTATCTGGCACAATATCTGTATAACAACACCACCGACATACGCAGGGCTTATAAGTATATAACCGTATCGATGTCAGATGCTAATTTCTGTAATGCGCGCTTGCGTAACATGCAGATTGCTAAGAGTATGCCGCTTATCAACAAGGCTTATCAGGACCAGATTGATATGCATAATCTGTGGATTCTCGTTGCCTTGGGGCTGGTGAGTGTGCTTTCGGTGGTGCTGATTGTGCTTATTGTCACAGCGTGGAAGCAAAACAAGAAACTCCGCGATGTGCGGCAGTCGCTAAAGCATGCCAACAGTGTGAAGGATGAATTCATGGGGCATTTCCTTGATTTGTGCTCAATATACATGGAACGCCTCGATAATTTCAACCGCTTGGTAATGAGAAAGGTGACTGCCGGTCAGATTGACGACTTAATGAAGATGACCAAGTCGGCAAAATTTGCCGAGGAACAGAACAAACTGTTCTATGAGAACTTCGACAGTGCGTTCCTGCACATTTATCCGACATTCGTCGAGGATGTTAATGCACTGCTGATCCCATCGGAGCGCATTGAAGTAAAGGAATATGGCAAACTTACCATGGAGCTCCGCATTTTTGCCTTCCTGCGAATGGGCATTGACGATAGCAACAAAATTGCATCGTTTCTGCGATTTTCGGTCAATACTATCTATGCTTATCGAAATAAATTGCGGAATAAGGCCATAAATCGCGCAACTTTCGATAAGGATATCATGTCGATAGGTTCGATTAATGACGAATAATAGCTGCCGACGTTATATATTTGTCTATATTACTAAAAATGCAATTAATTGATAATCAATCAAAGATTCCCATATTTATCTATATGTTCATTAATATGGCGATACAAGCTGGGAAAAACTGATATAACTTTGTGTCAGAAAAGGAAATGAAAAGGTTGGCCTCGAGCGCCACCGAAATTTCCACTGGATTCTTAACTTGTGATTTTATTTGGTTGGTTGTTTAATTGAATAGATCTTCAAGGGGAATTTAAGGTAAAATGTTTAGAGTTAATTAGAGTTTATGTAAGATTCCCGCAATGGCCGTGAGGCTTTCGGATCAATCTTCGGTATATTGATTGTTATAGGGTTAATAAAAGTCGCATTAAATGCGACAAACGAATTGAGAGACTTCAGGCGAAGTCTCTTTTCGTTTATATATGCATGTGCAGTGGTAATGTCAATGTCATGTGGAGAGTCGATGAGCCGGAATCCGTGGTTGCCGATAGGGATAAAAAAGAAATGGTTGTCATCCCGACAACCAACCTTATTAACCTTAAATCTAATACCATGAAAACACAATGCAAAGGTAAGCATAATTTTGAATGTTGCAAAATTATGCTATAAAACATATTTCATATTAACATTATTTATAATTTGATGCCGGCTTGAGCCTGCAATGCCGTGATTCTCACAGAATCCGGTCAGGTGAGTGTGAGGATGGAAGCTTTGTCAGGTGTCAGCATTGCTGCTGCGTTGCGTATTTCATCGTTTGTAATTGCAAGAATCTTCTCGGAAGTTTCGGCTATTGTGCTCATTCGGCCAAAGTAGAGCATGTTTTTTCCCAGGGCGAGTGCCACATTCTCGTGGTTGTCGTTTGCAACTATAATTTGTCCGATGTATTGTCGTTTGGCCATGCTGAGACGCTTGTCGTCGATTCCGTGGTTGGCGATGTCGCAGATGCATCGGCCTATTATGTCGAGGCATTTGCGTGTGTGTTCGGCATCGCATCCGAAGTAAATGGCGAATGCTCCGCAGTCGCTGTAGAGTGTGGCCGAAGAATCTACCGAATATACGTATCCGCGTTTTTCGCGCAGAGCCACGTTAAGCAGTGAGTTCATCCCCGGCCCGGCAAGCATATTGTTCAGCAGCGACAATGCATATTTCCCGTTGTCGAACATACCGAAGGTGGGTGCGCCGTAGATTGTGTGGCTTTGATGGGTGTCGGTGCGCTCGGTGTTGTGGAATGTGCGGAATACGTTGGGAGAAGTACGGGCAATCCGCTCAAGCGAATGGTTCATGTTGCCGAAATAGCGTTCAGTGAGGCGGCATAAGGTGCTGAAGTTGATGTTGCCGTATGAAAACAGTACCATATTGGCAGGCACATATAGGTTCCTGAGGAATCGAGAGCATTCTTCCGAGCCGATTCTGCGCAGGGTGTCTTCGGTGCCCAGAATGTTGTGCCCAAGTCCACAACCGGCAAACAGCAGGTCCTCGAAATCGTCGTAAACGGCTTCGCTGGGCATGTCGCGGTACGAAGCCACTTCGTCGAGCACCACTTCGCGCTCTTTGTCGAGTTCCTTGTCGGGGAAAATTGAATTCTGTACAATGTCGGCAATCAGTTCGATTGCGCGGCTGTAGTAGTCGCCCGGGAATATTGAGTAAATTGTGGTTTCTTCTTTCGATGTAAAAGCGTTCAGCTCGCCGCCCACACGTTCCATTCGGTTAAGGATGTGCCATGCCTTTCGGCGTGTTGTTCCCTTGAAAATTGTGTGCTCCACGAAGTGCGCAATGCCGAGGCTGTCATTGGCTTCGTCGCGGCTTCCGGCGCTTACGGTGATTCCGCAATATGCCACGTCGGAATTGGTGGGTATATGGGCAATTTTCAGGCCGCATGGAAGAGTATGGGTTAGGTATTCGTTTATCATTGAAAGAGCGGAAAATGTCGGTGAAATCGGAGTTTTTTTGTTATAAACATATTCCCCCGACCGGCAAATGTGCAATAGCAAAGGCCGGTCGGGGATATATTGCAAATTAGTGGTCGGAGCGATGTTCGGAAACGATTAGATAATCAGCATTGCATCGCCGTAAGCGCCAAAGCGGTATTTTTCGTCAATGGCAGTCTTGTAGGCTTGCATCACCAGG
>JBJEKE010000377.1:0-7067 GCA_051878475.1 Muribaculaceae bacterium
AGAGAAGAGAATAGAAAGGCGGAATCAGAGTTTCGCGTTTCAGTTCGGGGTTCACCTTGGGCATGTAGCCCGATGGGATTGAGTAGAACACATATCCGTTTTTCTTTTCGGAAGTTAGTTGGTAATGGCCGTTTGCATCGGTAGTGGTTACTTCGAAACCGTCCGATACCACTACGTCGGCAATTCCTTTTCCGTCGCACGAAATGGTGCCAGTGATGTTTTGCGCCGTGCACATCAGCTGGCCGAGCAGCGCCATTGCCGATAGGGTGGTTAGATACTTTCTCATGATAGAATTATAGTTGGTTTGTTTTTCTGACATGGTTTATAATACAAAGATACGTGAAAAGTTGCAGTGCTGTCTTTTGTAATTATCCCTAATTTTTATTCATTTGCAGTGCGCGGGCGGTTGTGAAACAAATGGTAAAAAACTCAATCGGTTGCGGAAAAATATTTTTTTTGTTACTCCTCGACACTATTTTGCCACATTTTCATTGCTTTCGAACTTAACTCGCCAAACAGCGACGCTGCAATGCTCGGCAATCTCTATCTCTATGGCTGTTCTCTCTGCAACTCTGAAGCGGGTCTGAGCAACGTCAATGCCGACAACATGGTGAGGTATAGCGGTGCAGATGCCACTATGAGCATCTATATGGGGTATGTGGCGGTTTTCGCAATAACGGGGTGCTGTTGCGTGCTTAACTTTGCTGTCGGGAACAGTTATTGTTGGAGTTCTTTGATAACAGAGTTGAGGTAAGGCGTAGCATTTATCTGCTGTGCGCGGCTCAGCATGGCAAGTGCTCGGGCACGATAATCGGCAGCTTTTTCGGCACTCGACGACGATTCGGCAAGACTGCGGTAGTAATTGCCGAGAATCAGCAAGGTGTTGAGGTTGTTGGGGTCTAGTTCGAGAATTCGGCGATATTGCGATTCGGCAGCGTCCATGTCGGCCTTTAGGGTATAGGCTTCGGCAAGGGCAGTGATGAATTCAATATTGTCGGGCGTGGTTTCGAGCAGCATCTGCGCGGTGGCAATTGTGCTGTCGGCATTGCGGCGGAATCGGTAGAATTCGAGCAATCGGATGTCCACAATCCGTTTCATCCACGGTTGCTGTTGCGCCACACGGTGCATGAAGTTGGAGTAGATGGTAGGCTGCCCCAACAGAGTGGCCTGGTGGCGGATGGTTGTGAAGAGTGAGTCGAACGGCACGGCATTCTTGGCTGCTCGTTCCATAAGCCGCACCTGTGTGGTGGTGTCGTTACGCATTGCGGCCGTGACGATGGCATACGAATAGGTTTCTGGCACATCGGGGCGTTGTGCCAGCATCAGTTCGTACATTGCTGCAGCGTTGGGCCATTCCTGGTAATTGTAGTAGCGTTGTGCCTTTACTGCAAGAGTGGAATAGCTGGTTCGCTGGGCATTTATGGCAATGCCGGCGAAAAGTGTAACGATGAGTGCGAGCAGAATGCGAAACGGTTTCATGATGCCGGGGAGTGTTAGGTGAATTTTAGCGAGGTACCGTTGCTGTCGACGCAAAGCTTGGCTTCGGCACCTTCGATGATGGGAACATTCATGTCGACATGCCCAATGGGAAAGTTGTAAGCCACGGGATAGCTGTAATCGCTCACCATCGAATGAATCATGTCGTACATGTTGCGGCTGTTGCGCTCGTCGTAGTGGTATTCGGTGAATTGACCCACCACGAGTGCTTTCAGATTTGCCAGCACGCCCGACAATCGGAGCTGATAGAGCATACGCTCAATCTTGTATACTTCCTCGCCTATGTCCTCAATGAACAGAATGGAGCCCGGCCTGACAAAGCAGTGCTGCGAACCGATGAGCCCACACATCACAGCCATGTTTCCGCCCACAATCTGCCCCTGTGCCTGCCCGGGACGGTTATAGGGGTGTGCTGTAGCGGTGTATTCGGGTTTCTCTCCCCGAAGGATGGCAAAGAGATGGCGTGTGCACGGGTCGTCGGTGGGCATCAACGCCAGATGCTTGCACATTGGGGCGTGCAGGCTGGCAATGCCATGGTTCACCATTAGCGAATGCAGTGCTGAGATGTCGCTGAAGCCGATAATCCATTTAGGGTCGGCTTCGACGAGTGGAGCCAGTTCGTCGAGCAGGTGCACGGCGCCGTATCCGCCGCGCGAGCACATGATGGCGCGCACCGCAGGGTCGGCGAGTGCAGCCTGGAAGTCGGACCGACGGTTGTCGATGCTGCCGCTGAAGCTTCCTTCGGTGCCTTTTGCATGTGGCAACACCACCGGTTCGAAGCCGTAGCGCTCAATCACCGGCAATGCACCATCGATATATTCGTGGCGAATGCTGCTTGCCGGCGACACTATGGCAATTCTGTCGCCAGGAGCGAGATATCGTGGAGTAACAATCATCAGTATGCAGTTGCCGCAATTCCGGCGGCTTTAATTCGTTCGGCAATGGCTTGCAGCTCCTCCTTAGGAACTTTCTCGAGGTGTTCTTCAGGGGTGGCGCGGTCTATGGAGTATATCATCACCTCTCGTGGGCCTATGGCCTTGTAGGCCTCTATGAGGGCTTCCACCTCGGCTTCTGTGCTGTTGTCGATTCGCTGGCCGTCGTGCTCTCCACGCACTATCATGGTTTGCACTATGCATTGCCCGGTAAACTGGCTCAGGTCGGCTATCAGCCCCTCGACGGTTACGTTGGGGTTGACGGGACGGTTGATGGCAAACATGGTGTGGTTTACTGCCGAATCAAGCTTAACGATGTTGCCGTCAACCTTCTTCAGCGCCGCAGCCACCTTGGCGTTGAACGCAAAGGTGGAGTTGGTGAGCACATTCACCTTCACCTCTGGAAAGTAACGGTCGCGCAGCATCAGGGTATCGGCAATAATCTCGGCAAACTGTGGGTGCACTGTAGGCTCTCCGTTGCCCGAGAAGGTAATTACATCGAGCGGCTCACCGCTCTCCTTGAGCGATTTCAGCTTTTCGGCCAGTTTGTGTTTTACCGTTGCACGCGAAGGCACCCCGGCACGACCCTGGCCTTGGGCATTGTAGCCGGCCTCGCAGTACAGACAGTCGAATGAGCATATCTTGCCGTCGATAGGCGATAGGTTCACTCCCAGCGACGAGCCCAGGCGGCGGCTGTGTATCGGACCGAAAACGGTCTCGTGGAATAGTATTGTTACCATCGGTAATGTATTTTTCAGCGAAGTTACAGCAATTAGAGGTGTAATGCAAGCAATTAGCCGCAATAAATGTGCCATTCGTCGCCACAGTAAAAAACGTGAGGGCGTATCAGCAACCTGATGCGCCCTCACAACGTATAAGGCAAATTGTATTATCTGATGGCTACCTTATGGGTTGAGGCTATGCCTTCGTTGGTGACTTTCACGGCGTAGATGCCTGCGGCCAGCGCCGATGCATCGATTGCCGAGCCTATGGCGTCGATAACCTTGCTGCCGCCAAGAGTGTAAACTTCAACTTCGGGCTCTGATGCCCCGGCAACTACAATCTGACGGTTATGTGCATACACCGAGATGCCGTCGGCGCTTACCGATGAAATACCGGTGAGGTCGGTAACCTTGAATGCCGGCGAAATCACCTGCTGCTGGCTGTTGCCCGATTCGTCGGCGAGGGTGAAGCGCAGGTCGAACCATCCGTTCCGGCTCAGTCCTTTCACTTCGGCGAGCGATGCGCGGTAGAAGTATCCGAAGCCCGGCATGGTGTAGAGTTCCGGAATCTCGGTAACACTCTCAAGTTCGGTGTAGTTGCCGGTGCCGTAAGGCGCATATTCCACCTTCACTGTCTGCGGCTTGCAGTCGAAATAAGTGTGCCACGGCTCTTCCTGCATATGGAAGTTGAAGTCGCCACCGGCAAATTCGAGGATACCGTTGGCAGCGGTCGGGAAACGGTCGGTGATGTCGCCTTGACTGTTCTTGAACTGAAGCATCTGCAGAGTGGGGGCAGTGCCGTCGTCTTTGCGCTTGTCGGTGAAGATGTAGGTGTCGTTGTACCCCGGGATTCCGTCAACGCTTACGTTGCTGTCGCGGAAATGCAGCTCGTAGATGCCAGCCGGGGTACGGTCCTCTACAAAGTGGTAGTAGGAGAACGTGTTGGCAATCGAATCGTAGTCCTCGCAGATAACCTCGCCGTTATATTTTATTTCGGAATCAAGGTTAATACGGTCGACGTTGCGGACCTCGCCGTATCGGCCCACATAGCAGCATTCGAAGTATGAAATCTTGGTGTCGGCCCACGACTGGTACGAGGTCTGGTCCATGAAGGCATTTATTGGAGCGTTGTTGCCGTAAGGTGTATTCTTCTGGCTCGAGGTGAACGAGAATGCCGGGTGGCCGGGAAGGTCGGTTATTGCAGCATCGATGTCCTCGGGCATTTGGAAGGCATAATTGCCGCCCTCAGAGTGGTTGTTGTTGATGTAGTCGAAATCTGTGCCGTTCCAAATCACCGGAAGCCCCGTGATGCCTAATGAGGCATATTCGGTACTTGTTTCACCGTCGCCCCAGTCAATAGTGTATTCCCAGCACACGTCGAGGTTCGTCATATTGGCCGAAGTGACGAAATCAAGTCCGTTGGTTTCCTTCGGTGAGCAAATCTGAATTGATGGGGCCTCGCTTTTCGACATCACATCGAATCCGCCTTCTTTACCCTCGCTGATGAGTATTCCCGACGAGGTCTGGCTTTTCCACTTCACGTTGCCGATGGTTTCACGTGCCGGAGTGAGTGCGAATGAGTCGGTGTAGTATACGTAGTCAGCCGGGTCGTTAACCACGGCTTCATTGGTGAGCCCTTTCTGGTGAAGGGTGGCAATCTCTATGCCGTCGCCCACCAGCATGGTGCGCAGCTGCACGAAGTGATAATCGTCGCTCACATTGTTAACAAGAATATCGAACGAACATTCACGGTTAATTTCTGCACCGTCGTCAGTTACTTCAATAGCACCACCATTACCATACATTGAGGCTATAATACCGCTGTCGCCATGCCCTTTGCCGAGAGTGGGGTTGATGATGAAATAGTTGAAGCAGATGTCGTCAACTGTGCTTTCGCTCATATCCCATTCCACCCATGGCTCTGCGTCAAGAAACTTGACTTTCGGTAACTTGGCCTTGTTGCCGTTTGACAGGTATGATTCAAAGTGGATTGTGTTGGTGGCTTCTGACACGTCGAATGTGAGTTCCATATCGGCATCAACCACGACATCTTCCTTAAATATACGTGCCAACGAAGGATGCTCAGCGGTATAGTCCTGGCACCAGAAAGAAGCCATAAAGTCATACGTGCCTTTGGGTATTTTTACTGTTGAGGATGAGCATGTTTCCCAATCGTCGTAATCCCAAACATCAAAACATTCGTCTATGTTCATGATTGTCACATCTGGATTCTGGTATATGTCGTCGCTTACATATATACATTTTACGGTAACCGAATCGGCCTCGCCGGCTTTGGTGGCCTTGGCGTTGAGATTGTGGCGCTGTATGTTGCCGGCCTCGATATACTGTTTCATGAACGATTCGGCCTTGCTGATTTTCTGCTCGGCACCGGCATACTTTGCCTTGAGCGGCAAGTCGGTTCGAGTTGCTGGTTTGCTGAACTTGATTTCCCGCGGAGTAATTGCCGAAGCACTGAATATGCCTGAAAGCATTACAGCGGCCGAAACAATGAGAGTAGAGATTCTTTTCATATTTCCCGATGATTAATATTGGCGATGCCCCTGCGCCGGTTGATTACTGTTGGGGAAAGTCCCGAGGCATTCCTGCCGGTGTGGCAGCGGGCTTTCCGTTTTTTGCAAATTTATCGATATTGATGCATCGAATTGCAAATATCCATGCATATAATAATACTTACGTCCCGATTTTAAGTATACGTAAATATTGCTTAAGGTGATGTAATAAATTGAATGATAAACAAATATACAAAATGATAATATTTCATAGAATTAAAAATAAGTATTCCTGAAACACATTTTCATGCTATTTGTAGTGTGAATTAGAAACTAATTGCTTAACTTTATTGCCGAATCAACAGAAGATCGAACCCAAATGTTTAGAATTAATATCAGACTGATGCTATTGATGCTTCTGCTCGTTGCGGCTGCAATAAATGTTTATGCAGATGACTTTAAGCATGAATCGCCCAAGAACATGTTTGAAGATTATTATGTTAGCCGCATGCGCGACACCACTCTTGCCATGGAGAAACGCCTTGAATCGGCGCGCAGCCTTATCGATAAGCAGAAAAACGTGCGAACCGGACTGCTGCTCGAGTATGTCGACATATGCCAGACGTGGGGTTGCTATAAAGAGTCGGAAAGAGTGCTTGACATTGTAGGCAAGCGCCTCTTGGCTGATTCCGGCGACGAAGTCGCACATCTGTCGTATATGTTTCTGAGTGCCCGTAATCATTACCGCCTCGGCCATTACGACAAAAGTGCAAAGGAATCGTTTGAGATAATCGCTTGCAAGAAACCCGATTCGCTCCGCCGATACGACACCTTCGCCCGGTTGCTGCTTGCAAACGTGTATTTGCGTGTCGGTCGTGAAACAACTGTTGAGAATTATATAAATGAGATAGCTGCCGACCTTGAGGAAGTGCATTTCCACGATGCAAGCACCGAAATGTATGTGCGTTGGCAACTGTCGAAGGTAAGGCTGGCGCTGAATATCAACCGTAAAAATGTAGACGAGGCATTTGCCGATTACCGCAACAACCTGAAGTATCAGTACAGCGAGCAGGCGCGCAATTGCGATGCCATCTTCCGAGCTGAGCTCTACGATTATCTTGAGGAGTATAAGATTTCCGACGATATCTACCGCGAGCTGGTGGCGATGCCGAGGCTGTCGCCCGAGCATCGGATGGTTGTTGTCAATAACTATTCGTGGATGATGCTCAACAACGACCGGGCCGACGAGGCGCTGAGGTTGCTTGAGGACAATGCCGACGCAATAGAACAGATTGAGAACGACCATCTGCGGTGCTTCCTCTATAATAGCCTTGCCCGTGCATATGCCGAGACCGGTCGCTATGATAAAGCATATGAGCGGTCGCGGAAGGCGCAGACGTTGGTCA
>JBJEKE010000378.1:0-1730 GCA_051878475.1 Muribaculaceae bacterium
GATAAACGGATTCACCATGGAATTGTACAGAATGGCGGGATATGACGGGAATTGGCCACCAAGGGGCGACGACGGTGCATCGCCGTATTTATCCTTCGACACCCCCACTGCATACTTCCACTCGCCGGTTATTGCCAGTCGCTTACCGTTGCATTCCAGATAGAATTCCGACGCATCGCCATAGATGCCACCGTTTCCTCGATTGTCGAACACGCGAACTGTAAGTTCGCAAGCACCTGCACGCGACTTCGATGCCGGAATGGTATATCGGCGAGGCTTGTCCCAACCGGTTGTGCGGCCAATCTCCACGCCATTGAGATACGTGATATCGTCGTCGTCAATCATGCCGATGCTCAGTGTCACATCTTTGCCGGCAAATTCTGATGGGATATTAAGGGTACGCTTAAACCATACCACTCCATCGAAATCCTCCATGCCGTTTTCCTCCCAAACACCGGCAAGAGGAAGGGTTTTCCAAGCCTTGGTGTCGGTTTTTAGGCTTGCCCAAGTCGCGGGCGCCGACATTCCTGCATCAAGTGCAATAACTTTGTCGTTCCACGCTTTCAGACGGGCATTATAATCGGCAATTATGCTGTCGGTGTTATGGATGTCGAGGGCACGGTTGGCCTCTTCTCTGAATTCGGGCAGAGTGGTGAGCATCTCGAGGCTGGTCCAGGCTTCAGCCGGAGTGCCGCCCCAAGTGCTGTCGATAATGCCGATATGAACATCGTGAATGTTGCGGGTGATATGGCGGGCAAAGAAATATGCAGCCGACGAGAAACCGGGCACAGTGCTCGGCATGCATGGCTGCCATCCTCCCATAGTCAGATTAACCTCTTGTTGTGGCACCAAAGCGGTGGCGTTCTCCACCTGGAGCAAATGTATGCGAGGATGATTGGCAGCGGCAATCTCGGCCTCGTAGTTCATAATCCTGCCCCAGCCTGCAAGTGGCATCTCCATGTTCGACTGGCCTGAACAGAACCACACCTCGCCACTATACACATTGCTGAGTTTCAGTTCTTTTCCGTCGCTGAACGATAGTGTGTACGGGCCACCTGCCGATGGTACAGCCACATCAACAGTCCAACGGCCATCGGCATCGGCACGAACCACTGTAGACTGCGCATCCCAGCCAAGGCGCACAGTAACCTTGGCATTCTTCTTGGCTGTGCCATGTATGGTTAGCGACGAATTCTGCTGGAGCACCATATTGTCGGTGAAATAGCTTGGTAGAGTTACCTTGGCTTGCATAGTAAGCGCCATGGCTGCCGACAAAGCTAATAAGGATAAGGTCTTTTTCATTTTTTCGGTAATTGCTTGTTTTTTCGGTTGGTTAATAAGTATCGAAACAAAATTATAAAAAATGCGGGAAACAGCATCTTCAGACCTGACAAAAAAGCAACGAGAGCGTCAGCCCTCGTTGTCGGTGTTGTATGTATCGTCGTATTTCTCGAAAAGGAAATCGTTATACGGGAACCTCGCGGTGTGAATCTCCTTGGCTTTCTGGTAAAGCTCAGCCTTGAGCTCATCGATGTTGGTGCGGTTCTTTGCTGAAATGAATATGCAATTATCGTTCATCTTGGCCATCCACGTTTGCTTGAGCTCCTCAAGGGGTATATTCTCGCGGGTGCGGGGTGTAAGGTCGTCGGCATCCTTGGGCACATGGGTGTAGGCATCGATTTTGTTGAACACTATAATCTGCTCCTTGTTCTGGGCGTCGCACACATCCT
>JBJEKE010000379.1:0-1725 GCA_051878475.1 Muribaculaceae bacterium
TTATCCACACTTCGTTTGGGTCGGCAATCGAGAACGATTCGCCGCTGCTGTAGTAGCCGTATTTCTCCACCAGAGTGGTCATGATTTTAATGGCTTGCCGAGCCGATGATGCACGTTGCAGTGCTACATATATTAGTGAGCCGTAATCCATTATTCCTGTGGTGTCAACCAACTCTTCGCGTCCGCCCCATGTCGATTCGGTGATAGCCACCTGTTTCTCGTTCATGTTGCCTATTACCGAGTAGGTGTGGCCGACCTCGGGTATGTAACCCAGGTGCTTGTTGGTGTCCCATTCGCGTATTTCACGCATCGAGCCTCTCGGATGGTCGGCTGCCGGCTGCCGATAGAGTTCTCCGTAAAGCACATGGGAGTCAGCAGCATAGGTAATCATCGTTGCACCGTCAGCTGTGGCATTCTTGCCGGCCAGGAAACTGGTGCATGCAAACAGTGGCGCTATTGCTATAAGTAATAGCAATAGTGTGAGCAATAGTCTGATTTTCAATTCGTTTCTCATATTATTGTTTTATTGTTGTTTTATTTCTTTTGTCGCTGTGATGGCATATCGCCGTGAGATGTGCAACATGGTGCGGACATCGAATTGCCGTCCGTCGGCTTCGCCAATGTATTTGTTCCAGATGCCTGGCTTTGCAACGTTGTCGATAATGTTCAGTGCAATGTCGTCGGCAAGGCTCAGATGTTCCACTCCGGTGGCTTTGTAGATGGCTTCCTTGGCTGTCCATGCCATCAGACAGGTTGCAGAGTCGCCTTCGGCAACTATGGCATTTTCGCTTCGATTCAAGAATCGGCTTCTCACCCGATGGGCGCGCTCGGCTTGAGTCTCGATGTCGATGCCTATGTTGCAGCCGCCTGTGCCAATCATTATCGCCACGAACGGCCACGAGTGGCTAATCGATATGCTTCGGTCGATTCCGTCGAGTATCGGCTTTCCCGATGGCTCGTGCTTGAGCATCGCTTGCTTGTGATCCACCATTTCGGTGAGGAGCATTCGCGTGAGATATCGCTCTTTGCGCACCTTTTCGCTTCGTGCTGATGTTATGTCATTGGTGTCGATACCATGGCAATTGCAGTAGTGATGCAGATATTCCTCGTCGGTGAGTTCCCTTGCTTCAGCCTCAGCCACCATGAATGTTTCAAAGCCTTCTATGTCGTACGCCTCGATTTTCATTTTCGCTTGGCTTTAGGCTTGAGGTTCTGCAGCATATACATCACATCGTCGCTGATGTTGTCGACTATCGGTGCCACTGAGTCGGCATTGGCTGCCGAGGGTATGAAAACCGCTCCCGAAAACACAAAGGTGGCGCTGTCGGTGCTGATAAACTGAAGTGGCACCACATTGCCTTCAGCGGCAAAAAACACATCGCTCGAAATGCCGGTTATCGTGTCGGCAAACAGCACATTTCGCATATTGCCTCTTACATTTTTTTCAATCCGTTCGTATCGGTTGCGCAGATGTTGCTCCAATGAGGCAGGTGTGATATCGACGTAGGTGCAATACACCGTCGATCCGAATCGTGGATAGCTGATGTTTATCCAATGTGAGCCTTTCGGAGTTGAGGCGTCATCGGCTTCCAGTACTTTTGCCGCCGAGTTTACCTGCAACTGCAGCGGAAGCCAATTGTATGTGGAATATTCGGCAGCGTAAGGATCGATGCGCATATAGGCTCGTCGTCGTGGTATGCATTCGTCGTTAACATTGCCCATAAC
>JBJEKE010000380.1:0-28366 GCA_051878475.1 Muribaculaceae bacterium
AGTCCTCTACTCGCCACAATTCGCAAAACTAATTTAACCCATTAACCTTTGGTATAAATCTTATTGTTTATACCGAGTGTTACAACAATACAAATATTATTACACTAACAAATACCAAATAATATTACACTGAAATGATGTTCTTATTACCTCTGCAAAGGTATGGCTAAAAAATCAAACTTCCAAATATCTTGGCAAAAAAATTTCATTTTAATAAAAAATAATTCATTTTGTGGCTATTAATTTTAAAATCGAGTGGTTTTTATAGCAAAATGACAAAAAATGAATTATCATCTACAGATGATATTTTTTATATGAAACTGTTTGGTAGTATGATAATAGTTCGTAATTTTGCGAACAAATTATATTCTCTATGGCTAACAAAGATTACAGCATCCGTCAGGAGCAGATAGCCCGTTTTGCCAAGGCAATGGGGCATCCGGCACGCATAGCAATTCTGCAATTTCTTGCGCGCCAGCAGAATTGTTATTTTGGTGATATTCACGAGGAACTTCCAATTGCTAAAGCTACAGTGTCGCAGCATCTTAAGGAATTGAAAGATGCCGGTCTGATTCAGGGCGAAGTGGAGCCTCCGAAAGTGAAATACTGCATTAACCGCGACAACTGGCAGCTGGCTTATGAACTTTTTAATGGGTTCCTTTCCCAGCCTCTCTGCAAAATTGAGGGATGCTGCGGTGATAATAAGCAATAGCAGTATTATTTGATATTCTACGAATTACGAACATAATAGCTATAACCAAGATGAAGAAAATTCTGTTGACGGTGATTATGTGCGTCATTGCTCTTGCAGCATCGGCACAGACTAACGATTGTGTCGAAGTGATTTATTTTCATGGCAAACAGCGTTGTCCAACATGCATGGCCATCGAGAAATATGCCCGTGAAGTGGTGGAGCACGACTTTGCAAGTCAGAAAAAGCTGGGAAAAGTGAAGTTTATGGTGATTGACATCAATTCGGCCGAAGGACGTAAGATTGCCAAGGACTATCGTGTGAGTTATTCGTCGCTGTTTCTCAACTCGCGCCGTGGAGGCAAGCAGTCGCGCACCGACATCACTCGTTTCGCTTTCAAGAATGCACGAAAGCACACCGATGTGTTCAAGAAAGAGATAGCCGACAAGATTAACGAATTGCTGAAATAAGCCCCGCGAGCGTATGACCGATTTACTCCAATCATGGTTCGATGCGTGCGACATACCTATGCTCGCCGCTTTCATCCTGGGCTTGCTCACTGCCGTCAGCCCTTGTCCGCTTGCCACCAATATCACAGCCATTGGCTTTATCAGCAAGGGCATCGACAGCCGTCAGAGCATATTTGTTTGCGGAATGGTTTATACACTGGGGCGTACGGTGGCCTATACCGCATTGGGTGCCGTGCTGATATATATGCTCCGATGCGGAATCGACACTTTCGACCTCCAGGCGTCTGTGAGTTATTGGGGCGAGATGCTCATTGCCCCGGTGTTGATTCTTTTTGGGATGCTAATGCTCTTTGGCGACCGTTTGCCGTTGGGTGGATTCGGAGTTAATGCGTCGTCGTCGCGTGCTGCAGGGCAGCGCGGTGTGCTCGGCAGCTTTTTGCTGGGAGTATTATTTGCCTTGGCATTCTGCCCCACAAGCGGATTGCTGTACTTCGGTATGCTTATTCCGATGTCGGCATCTGCAGTCGGCGGATATGCACTGCCGGCTGTGTATGCACTTGCCACCGGATTGCCAGTAGTGGCTGTGGCTTGGATTGTGGCATTTAGTGTGGCAAATGTTGCCGCATTCTATCGGAAGATGCAGGTGCTGCAGCGATGGCTTAACCGCATTGTGGCGCTGCTGTTCATTGTTATAGGATTATATTACGTTTTCACAATTTATTTATAATGGAAAAAGAGGAAAAGAAAGGTTTCTGGGCTTCGCTTTTTGGTGGAAAACAGAAAAAATGCGAGTGCGGCCAGCCGGAAATCGTTGCCGCTGTATATGCCGATTCTGCGGTAAAGGAAATAAAGGTGCTCGGCCCGGGATGCTCCAAGTGCAAAAGCACTTATGCCGTGGTGGAAAAGGTGGTTAAGTCCACCGGTGCAGATGTGAAACTAACCAAGGTTGACGATATCCAGCAGATAATGAACAACGATATCCTTTCCACTCCGGCCATCGTGGCCGACGGCAAGGTGGTGCTCAGCGGCAAGGTGCCAACTGAGGCCGAGGTGAGGAAAATACTGGGATTATGATTCAGAGTTTTGCCGATTGGCTGGTATATGGCATCATAGGCCTCGACAGCGCCTCGCATTTAGCAGGAGCATTGAACTTCTTTGTCTACGACACCATCAAGATATTGCTGTTGCTGTTTCTCATCAGCAGCATCATGGGCATTGTCAACGCTTATTTCCCCATCGAGCGGCTGCGCAGTTATCTGCTCACCCATCGCCTGTTTGGTGCCCAGTATTTGCTGGCATCGCTCTTTGGTGCCATCACTCCGTTCTGTTCCTGTTCATCGATTCCGCTGTTCATCGGATTCGTGAAGGGGGGCATACCGCTTGGTGTCACCTTGTCGTTTCTTATTACGTCGCCGCTGGTCAATGAGGTGGCAGTGGCAATGTTTCTCGGTTCGTTTGGAGTGCAGGCAACGATAATATATGTGGCGAGCGGCATCATTTTGGGATGTCTTGGAGGCTTCGTCCTTGGCCGCATGCGCCTCGAACGGTATTTGAGCGACTGGGTAAAGCAGGTGCAGGCGCAGTCGGAGCAGCAGACAATGCGGTGGGAAAAGGATAACACCACATTTGTCAAGCGGCTTCCTACAATCGTGGGCGATGCATGGCATATTGTGCGCAGCGTGCTGGTGTATGTGGTGATAGGCATCGGCATCGGTGCACTCATGCATGGATTTGTCCCCGAAGGATTCTTTGAGCAATATATGTCGCGCGAGTGCTGGTATGCCGTGCCGCTCAGTGTTGTCATTGCCGTGCCGATGTATGCCAATGCGGCCGGAATAGTTCCGGTGGTAGAGGTATTCGTAGCCAAGGGCATACCGCTGGGCACAGCCATTGCCTTTATGATGGCAGTGGTGGGTTTGTCGCTCCCCGAAGCCACTCTGCTCAAGAAGGTTATGACATGGCGTCTCATTGCGTTGTTCTTTGCCACCGTAACCATCTTTATCATCATTTCCGGTTATCTCTTCAATATATTATTATGAATAGTGTGAGAATACTGATATTGTGCACAGGTAACAGTTGCCGCAGCCAGATGGCGCATGGATTCATGCAATCGTTCAACGAATCGCTTACGGTTTGTTCGGCAGGAACAAACCCGGCAGAACGAGTCAATCCGATGGCGGTAAGAGTGATGAATGAGGTTGGAATCGATATTTCCAATCACACCCCGCATAGTGTCGACAAATACCTGCATCTGCCTTGGGACTATGTAATTACTGTTTGCGGCGGAGTAAAAGAAAGTTGTCCGGCATTTGTCGGTGCAGTAAAACATAGTTTACATATTGGATTCGATGACCCCTCAGAATATCAAGGAAGCAATGATTTCATTATTTCTGAATTCCGAAGGGTTAGAGATGAAATCCATACTATTTTCTACAATTTATATAAACAAATAATTAAAGGTTAATGGAAAGCAATAAAGGTCTTGGCATTTTTGAGAAGTACCTAACGTTGTGGGTAATAGTATGCATTTCTGTCGGGATAGCCATTGGAAAGTGGCTGCCGGCCATACCATCGGCATTGGAACGACTGGAATATTATAATGTTTCGCTCCCTATTGCCGTGTTGATTTGGGTGATGATATATCCGATGATGTTGAAGATAGACTTTCAGAGCATTAAGAATGTAGGACGTAATCCCAAAGGATTGATAGTTACATGTGTAACCAATTGGCTCATTAAGCCATTCACTATGTTTGCCATAGCCTGGCTTTTTCTCACAGTGGCATTCAGCAGTGTCATTCCTAATTTTCTTGCAGAGCAATATCTTGCCGGATGTGTATTGTTAGGTGCGGCTCCATGCACGGCTATGGTGTTTGTGTGGAGCTATCTTACCAAGGGCGACGCAGCGTACACTTTGGTGCAGGTGGCTGTCAACGACCTGATTTTGCTGGTGGCTTTTGTCCCTACCGTTGGAATTCTTCTCGGAGTTACAGGAATATCAATTCCGTGGAACACACTTCTGCTCTCGGTTGTGTTATTTGTTGTTATACCTCTTGCTCTTGGTGTAATCACCCGTAATAGAGTGATTGCGAGTAAGGGCAATGAGTATTTCTCAACTGTGTTTGTTCACAAGTTCGACAATATTACTTCTGTCGGGCTGTTGCTTACACTTGTCATCCTTTTCTCTTTCCAAGGGGAATTGATACTTGGCAATCCGCTGCACATCATCTTGATAGCAATACCGCTGGTGGTTCAGACATTCCTTATTTTCTTCTTCGCCTTCATTTGGGCGCGGCGAAGTGGATTACCTCATAGTATCTCGGCTCCGGCAGGACTGATTGGGGCTAGCAATTTCTTCGAGTTAGCTGTTGCAGTTGCGATTTCTTTGTTCGGACTCAATTCCGGTGCTGCATTGGCAACAGTGGTGGGTGTGTTGGTTGAAGTGCCTGTAATGCTGCTACTAGTGAAGATAGCCAACCGATATCAATAACACTCTTTGTGATGCCGTTACGGCATAATCTCACACAAATTTGAGTTTTTTTTCGCCGAAACACGAAAAATGAGTATCTTTGTGAGTGTACCGCCAGTAAGAAGCGGTTTTTTTATTCTATGGCCAAGGAAATTGTTGAAACCCCACTCATGAAGCAGTATATCGAGATGAAAGGAAAGCATCCCGATGCTATCCTGCTGTTTCGTGTGGGCGACTTCTACGAGACTTTTTCCGACGATGCCATTGCCGCTTCGGAGATTCTGGGCATCACGCTCACCCGGCGTGCCAACGGCGCAGCCCAGTTTGTCGAGCTGGCGGGATTCCCGCACCATGCGCTCGACACCTATCTGCCTAAGCTTATCCGTGCCGGTAAGCGTGTGGCCATCTGCGAGCAGCTCGAGGACCCAAAGCTCACCAAGAAACTTGTGAAACGCGGCATCACCGAACTGGTGACCCCGGGTGTGTCGATTAACGACAACATCCTCGACCATCGCGAAAACAATTTCCTTGCCGCGGTACATTTCGTTAAAAACGGATGTGGTGTGGCGTTCCTCGACATCAGCACCGGCGAATTCCTTACTGCCGAGGGCAAACCCGACTATATCGACAAGCTCTTGGCCAACTTCTCGCCAAAGGAGGTGCTAATCGAACGAAGCAAACGCGCTCTGTTCGACTCGTCGTTCTCGGCTAAATACCTTTCGTTTGAACTCGATGACTGGGTTTTCACCGAAGAATCGGCTACCGACCGCCTGCTGCGCCATTTCCAGACCAAAAGCCTCAAAGGTTTCGGCGTAAACTCAATGCACAACGCCATTGTGGCCTCCGGTGCCATCCTCCACTATCTCGACATAACCCAGCACCGACAGATTTCGCACATTATAACCCTCTCGCGAATCGAGGAGGAGCGATACGTGCGTCTCGATAAATTCACAGTCCGAAACCTCGAACTTATCGATTCGATGTGCGAGGACGGCAAAAGCCTGCTTTCGGTTATCGACCGCACCATGTGCCCTATGGGCGCTCGCCTGCTCCGACGTTGGATTCTTTTCCCGCTCAAGGATGTTTCGGCCATCAACAACCGCCTCGATGTGGTGGAGTACTTCTTCAAGGATGTAGCCTCGCGCGAGGAGCTGCAAAATCAGATTGAAAGCATCGGCGACCTTGAGCGGCTTATCTCAAAAGTGGCGGTGGGACGTATTTCGCCCCGCGAGCTGGTGCAATTGCGCCTTTCGCTTGCCACTATCGAGCCAATTAAGGCTCTGTGCCAGAACAGCGCTAACGAGGTGCTGCAGCGCATCGGCGAGCAGCTGAATCCGTGTGCCATCATTCGCGACCGCATTGAGCGCGAGCTCAATCCCGACGCACCTACGCTGGCCAACCGCGGCGGCATTATCCGCAACGGCGTCAGCAAGGAGCTTGACGAGTTGCGCGACATCTCGTTCTCAAGCAAAGACTATCTGCTGCGTCTGCAGCAGCGCGAAATTGAGGCTACCGGAATCCCAAGCCTCAAAATTGCATATAACAACGTGTTTGGCTACTACATCGAGGTGCGAAACACCCACAAGGAGAAGGTGCCTGAAACGTGGATTCGCAAGCAGACGCTTGTGAATGCCGAACGCTACATCACCCAGGAACTCAAGGAGTACGAGGAAAAGATTCTTGGCGCCGAGGAGAAAATCCTCGAAATCGAAGGACGCCTCTTTGCCAGCCTGGTGGCTGCCGTGGCCGACTACATCGCTGCCATTCAGCTCGATGCCAGCCTGGTGGCAAGGCTCGACTGTCTGCTCTCATTCACCAGAGCTGCAATAGAAAACCATTATAACCGCCCCGAAATCAACGATTCGCTCGATATCGACATCACCGAAGGCCGACATCCGGTTATCGAAAAGGAACTTCCTCTCGGCGAGCCATATATCTCAAACAGCATCCATCTGGGTAACGACGACACCCAGATTATGATGATTACCGGCCCTAATATGGCGGGTAAGTCGGCATTGCTCCGTCAGACAGCGTTGATTGTGCTGATGGCGCAGATTGGATGTTTTGTTCCTGCCGATGCTGCGCGAATTGGCATCGTCGACAAGATTTTCACCCGTGTGGGTGCCAGCGACAACATTTCGCTCGGCGAATCCACTTTTATGGTTGAGATGAACGAGGCGGCCGCTATCCTTAACAACATAAGCGAGCGCAGCCTGATTCTGTTCGACGAGCTGGGCCGCGGCACCAGCACCTACGACGGCATTTCAATCGCCTGGTCGATTGTGGAATATATCCACGAGCATTCACGCGCTCGTGCCAAGACTCTTTTTGCCACCCACTACCACGAACTCAACGAAATGGAGAAGTCATTCCGCCGAATAGTCAACTATAACGTGTCGGTGAAGGAAATCGACGGCAAGGTGGTGTTCCTCCGCAAGCTCGTGAAAGGGGGGAGCGAGCACAGCTTCGGTATTCATGTGGCAAAGATTGCCGGTATGCCGCCGTCGATTGTAAAGCGTGCCAACGAGGTGCTCAAGCAACTCGAAAACAATAACCGCAAGGATTCCATCAGCAAGGACCTGAGCGAGGTGGCCTCGACGCGTCCGGGAATGCAACTTTCGTTTTTCCAGCTCGACGACCCGGTGCTGAGTCAGGTGCGCGACGAAATCCTCAAATGCGACATCAACAACCTTACGCCTATGGAGGCACTCAATAAGCTCAACGATATAAAGAGCATTCTCACAGGCAAATGATTCTGTCCGATGACATTTTCACTCACGAAGCCGATGCTTTTATCGGCCATATGCCGCCATCGCTCCAGAGCCATCAGGCCGAGGCGGTGGCTCGTGCCATCGACGGCGACACTTATCTGCTGGATATGGTGCGAAGCAGCCGAAACACTCAGCAGCAATTGCCCGATGGAGTTGTCGCTTCATCGCCGGCATCGAATATGCGACTCTATTCCCCTGTTTCTCACTCCCGCCAGCTCCCGCTGATGGTTTATTTCCATGGCGGAGGATGGACATTCGGCAGCATAAACAGTTGCTCGGCATTCTGTGCCGCTGTGGTGGCGCGTGGCGATGTGATGGTGCTGGCGGTCGACTATCGTCTGGCACCGGAGAATCCTTATCCCGCCGGGCTCGACGATTGCGTCGATGCCATCGAGTTTGCCCGCAAGCACGTTCTCGATTGGGGTGCCGACCCGCTCAGAATATCTGCCGGAGGCGACAGCAGCGGCGGAAACCTTGCCATTGCCTCGTCGTTGCGCCTTCCAGATGCTCTATCATCGCTGGTGCTCTTCTATCCGGTGACTAAGGCTTTTGCCGATGGCTCGCAATCGTGGAATGAATATGGCGAGGGCTATGGGCTCGATGCCCGGCTGATGGAGGAATTTAACCGTGCATACACCATCGATGCCAATGCTCTGCATCCACTGATTTCACCGGCATGTGCACCATTTGCCGCGCTCACACATCTGCCGCCGGTATTGCTCATTGGAGCCGGCCGCGACATCCTGTGCCGGCAAGGCACCGAGTTTGCCGCTTTGCTTGGCAGTCTTGGTGTGAAAGTGGAGCATATAGTGCTGCAGGGCGCTGTGCATCTGTTTATCACTGTCGACGGCCAACCCGCCGCACGCCGTCAATCAATTGAAATCACCCACCGTTGGCTCACCCGGAAGCAATAACCACCACTATCGGAGCCAAACTTCCCCAAAAAAGAGAGGAAGCACACCCTTCGGCGGCTCCCTCCCTCGAAAAAACGGACGAAGACAATATCTTTATTTGTTTTCCTTTTTCTCGTGCATTGCTGCGCGAACCTTGGCTTCGATTTCCTCGGCAAGTTCCGGGTTGTCGGCCAGAGTGCGCTTGGTGGCGTCGCGGCCTTGTGCCAGCTTGGTGTCGCCATACGAGAACCATGAGCCACTCTTCTTCACCACGCCATAGTTGACGCCCAGGTCGACGAGCTCGCCAATGCGAGAGATGCCCTCGCCGAACATAATCTCGAATTCTGCCTTGCGGAACGGAGGCGCAACCTTGTTTTTCACCACTTTCACGCGCACCATGTTGCCCAGCACGTCTTCGCCATCCTTGATTTGCGATATGCGACGGATGTCGAGGCGTACCGACGAGTAGAATTTAAGGGCGTTACCGCCGGTGGTTGTCTCAGGCGAGCCAAACATGATTCCAATCTTGTCGCGAAGCTGGTTGATGAATATACAGGTGGTGTTGGTCTTCGAGATTGTTGAGGTGAGTTTGCGTAATGCCTGCGACATCAACCGTGCCTGCAGACCCACTTTGTTGTCGCCCATTTCGCCCTCGATTTCGGCCTTTGGAGTAAGTGCGGCAACCGAGTCGATGACAATGATGTCGATAGCCGATGAGCGGATGAGCTGGTCGGCAATTTCGAGAGCTTGCTCGCCGTTGTCGGGCTGTGCTATCCACAGATTATTTACGTCGACACCAAGTTTCTCGGCGTAGAAACGGTCGAAAGCATGCTCGGCATCGATGATGGCGGCAATGCCGCCGGCGCGTTGTGCCTCGGCAATTGCATGGATGGCCAGTGTGGTCTTACCTGACGATTCTGGGCCGTAGATTTCAATTATTCGGCCGCGAGGATAGCCTCCTACGCCCAGTGCGTAGTCAAGGCTTATTGAGCCGGTAGGAATCACTTCAACATCCTCCACATTGTCGTCGCCCATTTTCATGATGGCACCTTTGCCGTGCGACTTTTCTATTTTCTCCATTGCAATCTGCAATGCCTTAAGTTTCTCGTTCGATACCGGAACTCTCTTTGGCTGGGCTTCCGGCTGCTGGTTAAGGTCTAATTCTTCTGCCATGGTAATATTTCGTTTTTGTTTGTTTTATTTCAGGTTAAGAATCTGTTCGGCGGCACGTTTGGTGTCTACCTTCTCTATTATATGGGTTATAACCCCGTTTTCGTCGGTTACGAATGTGGTACGAACAGTGCCCATATATTCGCGGCCGGCCATCTTCTTCATGCGCCACACTCCGAAGGCTTCGTTAAGCGCCACTTCGATGTCGGAAATCAGGCGGAACGGAAGTTCGTATTTATCGGAGAATATCCGATGGCTTGCCTGGCTGTCCTTGCTCACCCCTATTATGGCGTAGCCGGCGCGTAGCAGTTCGCTGTAGCCGTCGCGAAGGCTGCAAGCCTCGGCCGTGCAGCCCGGAGTGCTGTCCTTGGGATAGAAGTATATCACCAGTTTCTTTCCTGCGTAGTCCGAAGCCTTCACTTCGCGGCCGTCGGTGTCGATGCCAAGCATCTCGGGTATTTTATCGCCTATTTTCATTGTCGTTGACAGTATATTTGTTTGTTATGTAAAGATAAACGATAGCCGTTTTTATTCCAAAACAAATTGCAATAAAAAATTCTCAGATTGCAATCACGTTGCAAATATACGGCATTGCCGATGCCAATACTATACCCATCATAGCTAAAAAATGCAATTTAAGCAATTCGTGTGTCATAGCAAAGGGAGAGATGTGTTGCGAGCACTCTCTCCCTTTACATAATTATGTCTGTGGCTTTTACAGCTTGAAGTCAAGATGTTTAAACGTAGCACCGTCGCCGTCGATAATGTCGATAGTTATTTCGGTAGGGGTGGTGTGCACGTCGAGCACATGCAAGTTAGAGTTGACGAGGATAGGGAAGTTACATGGTGTTTCGCCCGGCTTGTGGTATGAGTGCTGGTGGGTGTGGCCACAAATCATCAGGTTGATGTTGGCCTGGTTCAGTATTGGGATAAACTTCTCTTGGATTTCGAGTGTGCCGTGCCATGTGTTGGCGCAGGGCGGAATGTGCAAGAGCACCACCCGTGCCTTTGCCTGCTTGAACTCCTCGGTGGCTATTGTGGCCTTTATCCAGTTGGTTTCCTGAGTGCGGAAGTTGTCGAAGTCGGCAGTTTCGCTGTATTCAATGTCGTTGTCGGGCTTATCTTCGCCGCCGTCGAGCACAAGATAGAACACGCCGCCTTTTACAAACGAGTAGAATGTTTGTCCTGTTGAGGTATGGAACATGTTGGTAAACTCTTCCGAAGCACCGCCACGGGTTTCGTGGTTGCCGCGCACCATATAGAAAGGTATGCTCTTGGCAAACAGTTCCGACGAGGTGTTGAGAAATCCGTCGAAGAGCTGCTCGCGCGAGTCCATGAAGTTCACCATGTCGCCGTTAAGCACAACAAAGTCGAGCGGCGTTTTCGATACATAGCTGTACAGCTGTGCATAGCGTTCGCTTTCCTCGTGTATGTCGTTAAAGATTGCAAAGTGCATATCAGTCTGGTCGGTGTTGTTGGTGGTGAATGATGGTGCTTTTTGACGATACACGTCGCCGGAGAGGATGCGGCCGTAGGAGCAGAAATAAGCAGTTTTCTCCAGTATTTCCTTTGAGAAAATGCGGTAGTCGTAGGTGGTCCCCGGTTTCAGACCGGTGATGCGCACCTTGTGGAGCTTGCCAATGCGGCGTTTGCCCAGATAGCTGTCGACAAATCGGGGATGCTCTTCGGCATAGAAGCTGCGTCCGTCGTGAGGTGCAATCTCCACCCATGAGATGGCATCGAGGCTTGTGCCCCACACTATGGTGGCTTCGGTGTCGGTTACATTCTGCAAGTAAGGCTCGCAGGTGAATCTAAATTCGGGCTGCTCTTGCGCGTTGGCATAGGTGAACAGCGCGGAGAGCATTGTCAGAATCAGCGTAAAACGTTTTGTGTTCATATGGGTTATGATTAATTTGGTTATCCAAACATAATTTGACCTATGGGTTTAGAACTGTTGTTTACCGTGGTCGATGTCGGTTCGTCTGTCTTGCTTTGCTGTTCTGAGGCCTTTTTAACCTGGTCCTTGACGTTGGTGTCGCGGTTATATGTAGGATTCTTCTCGAAAATCTCCAGCACCTCGTCGTTGTCGAACTGCTCGGGGGTAAGCACGATGTAGCGTGCGCGGGCTTGCGACTGGGCGCGCTGCTGTATCTTGTCGCCACCGTATTCTTCAACCAGGCGTTTCTGGTCGCTTACGGGGCTGGCCACCGGTGGATTGTCCTTTGCGCGGCGCGATTGCTTTGGATGGGTTTCCTCGGCTTTGAGCGATACTTCAAAGCCCGAAGCCAGCAGCGTCACACGCACCTTCTCGCCGAGCGAATCGTCGAATGCCACACCCCAAATCACATCAACCTCGGGTGCAAACTTTGCCATGAAGTCGGTGAGCTCGTTGGTTTCGTTCATCACAAACTTGTTCTGTGCTTTTCGCGAGAAGTAGATGTTGAACAGAATGTGCTTGCTGCCCTCCACGTCGCGGTTCTTCAGCAGAGGCGAATTGAGGGCGTCGTTGATGGCTTTGGTCACACGGTTTTCGCCTTCGCCACATCCGCTGCTTATTATTGCCACGCCGCCGTCGCGCAGAGTGGTGTTAACATCGTTGAAGTCGAGGTTAATGTAGCCCTCGCAGGTTATGAGCTCCGAAATTGAGGCAGCTGCGGTGGTAAGGGTATCGTCGGCCTTGGCAAATGCCTCGGTAAACTCCAAGTCCTTGTATATGTCGGTAAGCCGTTCGTTGTTGATGATGAGCAGGGCATCTACGTATTTGCTCATCTCGTCGGCACCGGCCAGTGCCTTCAATATCTTCTTTTCTCCTTCAAACAGGAAGGGGATGGTGACGATGCCAATGGTGAGCACGCCCTTTTCCTTGGCAATGCGTGCCACTACCGGTGCTGCGCCGGTTCCGGTGCCGCCGCCCATGCCGGCGGTGATAAACACCATATGGGTTGATGCATCGAACAGTTTGCCGATATCCTCGGCGCTTTCCTCGGCGGCTTCACGCGCGAGCTCAGGTTTGTTGCCGGCACCACGGCCTTTGGTGGTGGTAGGGCCAATGAGCAGGCGTTCAGGCACCGGTGAATTTCTGAGAGCCTGTTCATCGGTGTTGCACACCACATACGATATGCCTTTTATCTCCTGGCGATACATATGGTTGATAGCGTTGTTGCCGCCACCGCCTACACCTATCACCATGATACCCGTTGTCAATTCTATTGAGTTAATATTTTCATCGATTTCACTGAAATCAGGATTATTATCTTCGGCCATTTTAGTAAAGTATATGTTTGTGGATGAATGGTTCTTATTTAGTTATCTCGTTTTCATCATCATCGTCATCGTCGTCGTTTTCAGAGAATGCATTGCCTGATTTCTCCACCAGACGGTCCCACAATCGAGACAGACGGTTTCTTGTTTTCGGCTTTGGCTCTTCCTTTGGCTTGTCGTCGGCCTTGGCGGCAACGGTATCGTTAATGGTGGTGCCGGCCGAGAAACTGTCGTTGAGGGTCATTGCCACCGGAGGTTCCTCGCAGCATGTGGCATCCGACGGGATAAGTTCGGCTGCCTTGGCCACTATCGACACTATGGTGGCATATTCCAGATTGTTGGCGGCCGATTCAAGTAGTTTGACATCGCCGTTCGGTGCGCCCTTACGCGCTTTTGCATTGGTTTGCTGTGCAATGAGTTCCACGAATCCGTTGAGCTTGGCGCCGCCGCCAATCACAACGATACCGGCAGGGATGTCGGCCACGGTTATGCCGGCATGCTGCAGTTGCTCGATAATGTTGGCAACAATCTCACCGGAGCGAGCCATTATGTAGTTCGACACCTCTGCACCGCTGATGCCTTCGATGCTCAGCTTGTTGGCGTCGGCGTTCGACATGGCATTGCCTATCGAGCGCTTTATCTGTTCGGCGGTTTCCTCGAGCACTTTCAGCGAAGTGATGTCGCGGGTGATGTTGCGCGAACCTATTGGCATCACGAACATATACAGCAGTGCGTTTTCCTTATACACCGACACTGTGGTGGTTTCGGCACCGAAATCCACGAGCATGCATCCCAGCTGGCGCTCGTCGTAGCTCAGCACTTGGTCGGCGGTGCACAGGGCGGTCACCAGATAGCCGCGCACATTGAGCTGCAAACGTTCGCTCAACACTCTGTTGATGTTGGAGCGAATCTGCTCCTTTCCGATAATCAGGTCGTAGTAGGCACATATTTTCGATCCAAGGGTGCCGATAGGATTTTTCACCTCTACGTTGTCGACAATAAAGCGGCAAGGCACGGTGTCGAGGATTTCGTACGAGTCGAGAATCTCGTGTTTGGCCTGCTTGCGCATGTTGTCGATTATTCCGGCGGTGATGGTGGTGTCCTCCGAGAATGATTTCTCCACCTTTTTCTGTATTATCCGCAGCGAGCGGCCGCCTATACCGACATACACGCTTTTTATTTTTCGAGGCGCAATGCTGGAGCGGTTCTCCAGTTTTTGGATTATCCGCTTCACTCTCACATAGGTTTCCTCCACATTCTTGATGCATCCGTAGCGTATGCAGTCAACGATGTGTTCTTCTTCCATTGCCTCGAACTGTATCTTTCCCTCGGGGCTCTTGGTGGCTATGGCTCCAATTATCTTGGAACTGCCAATCTCGATGGCTACGATATGTTGTAACTTGTCCATGTCGGTTAATATGTTTAGGTTCGTATCTCTGTTGTTCGTTATTGATTGTTGTTGAAAGCGTTTTTAACGGTTTGCCCGGCATCTTTATGCGGCCGGACTTCGGTGGTCGGCTCCTCTTGCTCGGGCTGGGGTGTTGCGGCAGGCTTTGCTGCCGGCATTGGTTCGGGCTTCGATGCAGCGGAGGACTCTTCGCTGTTTGCCGCCGAGCCGCTCACGGCAGTGGTGCCATCGGCGCTGATGGTCTGAATGTCGGGGGCAATCTCATCGTCGTCGGGGGCATACTGAATTTCCTTCGGCAGGCTCTTGTCGCGGCGTATGCCCACAATCTGATGGTTCCACTTCACCACAATGGTATCGTAGGCCCACCATCCTGTGTGAGGTATCACCTGGTCATACATCATCTTGATTTTCCGGAATTTCGATTCCAGATTGCTCACGTTGCCAATGTTAATCACATGGCCGCGGATGTTGGGATGGATTATTATGTTGTGAGGGTCGTTGGCGTCAATCATTGTCACATAGCAAGCCAAGTCGCTGTTGCTGTTGATGAATTTGGCCAATGGAACAAGGTCGGTGGGTTTGTAGTTTGGCTGGAGAAAGTCGCAGGCAATAATAGGCACATCGATGTGGTGTTCCACGCGCGCGTTCATCCGTTTCCCCTCGGCGTTGATGTAGTATGAGTCGCCGTTGGTTGGGTAAATGCGCATTACCGGCACCAGCTGCTTCACCTCGAGATGAAGGTAGTGGTCAGATGAGAAGGCGCATTCGGCTCTTTCGATATATTGGAACGAGTTGAGCAGGTTCTCAATGTCGAGGGTGTTGATATTGTCGATGAGCTTTCCGTATGGGTCGATACCGGCCTGAAGCAGCTCGTCGGCCACACCCTTTGGTGTGAGGAACGACGATGGCCCGGTGTTGTCGATGGTGATAACGACGCCGCGACACACTGCGTTACGCTCCTCGATGTTGGCCCACACCACAGCGGTGGTGAGGCCTCCGGCAAGAAGCACCACGGCAATTGTCATCAGTACACGTTTCACAATCGGTTTCATCGGCTTTTTACTGTTTCACATATTTGCGGCAGAAAGTTGCAGATGTCGCCTGCTCCGGCCGTCAATAAAATGTCAAAGTTATAATTTTTTATTGTATTAATCAAGTCGGCCTTGTTGCACAAGGCTTTGCCGCTGCATTTTATGTCGCGGAGAATCAGTTCGCTGGTCACTCCGGGAATAGGCTCTTCGCGGGCGGGATATATGTCGAGCAGCAGTACACTGTCGGCCATCGACAGGGCTTCGGCAAATTCCGGGGCGAAGTCGCGGGTGCGGCTGTAGAGGTGCGGCTGGAATATCACCGTCAGCTTGCGCTCGGGGTAGATGGCTTTGATTGAGTTGATGCTGGCCTTCAGCTCGTCGGGGTGGTGGGCATAGTCGTCGATAACCACCTTTCCGTGTGGTCCGGCCTCCTTGAGCCAGAACTCAAAGCGGCGTTTGGCTCCCAGGAACGATGCCACCGCCTTGCGTTGCGCCTCATCGTCGGCACCGGCAAGATAGGCACATGTCATGGCTGCCACAGCATTCTCTATGTTGATATCGACCGGCACTCCGAGTTTCACGTGCTCTATCACATGGTCGGGAGCCACAAAGTCGAAGTATATTTCGCCGTCGCGATGCACTATGTTGGCAGCGTGGAAATCGCCTTCGGTGCGCGAATAGGTGTAGGTGGTAACGTCGGCGCCGGGTCGCGGAACCAGTTTTAGCCCGGTGTGCACTATCAGGGTTCCGCCAGGCTTGATTAGTTCGGTAAAGTGGGCAAAGCTTTCAAGATAAGCCTCTTCGGTGCCGTAAATGTCGAGGTGGTCGGGGTCGGTAGCTGTCACCACGGCAATGTAGGGGCGCAGATGGTGGAACGAGCGGTCGAATTCGTCGGCTTCGATAACCGAGTACGGGCTGGTCTCGCTCAATATCAGGTTGCTGTCGTAGTTGCGCAGGATACCTCCCAGAAATGCGTTGCAGCCCACAGTCGAAGTGTTGAGTATATGCGCCACAAGGCTCGAAGTGGTGGTCTTGCCGTGAGTGCCCGATATGCAGATGCCTTTGCTGTCGCGGGTGATGAGTCCCAGCAGTTGGGCACGCTTCATCATGGAGAACCCGCCGGCACTGAAATATGCCAGTTTGGGGTCGTCGGCAGGCATTGCAGCGGTATATACCACCAGTGTGTCGGCGGCGTTGCGGCAATAGTCGGGAATCACGTCGGCACCCTGTTCGTAGCTTATTTCCACCCCTTCATCGGCAAGGGCGCGGGTCAGGTCGGTGGCTGTACGGTCGTATCCGGCCACTTTGATGCCTTTCGACAGATAATAGCGCTCGAGGGCGGCCATGCCGATGCCTCCGGCGCCTACAAAGTATATCGATTTGAAATCTTTCATTTTTTATGGTTCATTAATTGTTCTGCACGGTCGGCAATCATGCTGTCGGCCTCTGTGAGTGCCATTTTCTTTATGTTTGTGGCCAACTGCGCCAGTTGGGCGCTGTCGGCAACGGTGTCAATCATTGTCGTAACCAGTTTTTCGCGTGCATCGGTGTCGCGCACCAGTATTGCGGCGCCCTCGTTCACCAGCGCCATTGCGTTGTGAGTCTGGTGGTCTTCAGCCACGTTGGGCGACGGCACCAGGATGGCCGGCTTGCCCAGAATCTGAAGTTCGCTGATTGAGCTTGCGCCTGCACGCGACACCACCAGGTTGGCGGCGCGGTAAGCCACATCCATATTCGGTATGAATGCGCTGTGCACAATCCGTCCTTTCGGATCGTGGCTGGCAAATGTATCGCCGGCTGTGGCGATGCCTTGTTTGCCGGTCTGCCAAATCACCTGCACTTGCGAGTTGGCTATTTCGTCGAAATGGAGAGCGATGCTGTCGTTGAAGGTTTTTGCCCCGAGACTGCCTCCCACCACCAGTATGGTGGGCACATCGGGCTTCAGCCCCAACTGCCGGCGAGCCTCTTCGGGTGAGAGGCTGCACTGGCTCAGCCCACGGCGCACAGGATTGCCGGTGAGCACTATCTTCTCGGCTGGGAAGAACCGCTCCATACCGCTGTAGGCCACACATATGGCATCGGCACGCTTGGCAAGCATCTTGTTGGTTACGCCCGCAAATGAGTTCTGCTCTTGGATGAGGGTAGGGATTCCTTGTCGCTGCGCCTCCTTAAGCACCGGCCCGCTCACATATCCGCCAACGCCGATGGCTATGTCGGGATTGAATTCCTTGATTATTCGGCGAGCCTTGGCCATGCTCACCATCAGATGGTAGAGCACCTTGAAGTTGCGCCACAGCCGTTTGCGGTCGAAGCCCATCACCGGCAGGCCGATGATGCGGTAGCCCGCTGCCGGAACTTTTTCCATCTCCATACGCCCTAAGGCGCCGATAAACAGCAGTTCAGCATCGGGATGGCGGCGCTTTAGCTCGCCGGCAATGGACAGGGCCGGGAAAATGTGTCCGCCGGTGCCTCCGCCGCTTATCAATATCCGGTATTTTCGTTGTTCGCTCATTGTACGGTAGTTTATTTTATCAATCCTTGGTTTTCGCCCTGCATATTGTCGGGCAGTTTTTTGAGTTCTTCCTTTATGTCGGTACTCTTGTCAGATACGGTTCGGGCAGTGCGCGACACACTGAGCATTATGCCCATAGCCATCGACATGATTATTATCGATGTGCCGCCCATCGAGATGAATGGCAGCGGCTGTCCCGACACCGGGAAGAACCCCACATTGATGGCCATATGGAACAGAGCCTGCATCACTATCAGCACCGCCATGCCTATTACCATCAGCGCTGGGAAGGCACGCTTGCATCGCTGCGCAATGTGTCCGGCGCGTGCAAGCAGCATCAGATAGATGGCAATCAGCACCAATCCGCCTATCAGCCCGGTATCCTCTATGATGATGGAGTACACATAGTCGGAGAAAGCCAGCGGCAGACGGCTGCATTCGCGCGAGTTGCCTGGTCCTACGCCGTGTATGCCACCGTTGGCCTGAGCCATGCGCGAAAACATCTCCTGCTGGTTTATGGCGTTAAGCTCTTTCTTGTACAGAGGTACAGTGTCCAGGAAGCGCTCCATTCGGTTGCCCCAAGTGCCCTTGCGCGACGATGCCTCCTCTCTGCCGTTGCTCGCCTCGGCCACCTGTTCGGTGCGCACCTCAGTCGCATCTATTGCCTCATTGTCGTCAGTGCCGATGATTTTCGATATTCCGAAGTATATTCCGCAGAATGTGCCGAATATCAGCAGGAGCAAACCGATTTTCTTCCATTGCACACCGCTGATAAGCATCATCGCAGCGCTGGTAAACATCAGCAGCAGCGTGTTGGTGAGGCCTTGCTTGAATATCAGCACACCGAATAATATCACCACTATGGCGCTCCATATCACTCCGGCGTTTTTCACTCCCTTCACCATCTGGTTTTTCGACATTATCAGCGCTATCAGCAATATCACACCCAGCTTGGCCATCTCTGCCGGTTGCAGCGAGAAGCCAAGCACCGTGATGTTGCGTCGAGCACCGTTGATTACCTCGCCGAACACCTGTACATAGGCCAGCAGCCCGAGTGTGACGATGGCAAACAGAGGTATGAACGGTATGAAGCGTTGATAGTTGATGCGTTGCATCGACAGCATTATGAATGTGCCTGCCACCAGAAACGAACCTTGCTTCATCAGCGGTGCATAGATGTTGGCCCCCGACACTTCGCGGCTCGAGGCATCGTAGGTTATCACCAGCGATATCATTGCCAGTATCAGGAAAATACCCCAAATGTATGGGTCGGCCGGACGGTTGGCGGGTTCGGCGGTGGTTTGGGGCGCTTTCTTTTTCCCCTCGATGGTGTTTATGGCAGTGCGCACCGTCGTTTCCTCGGCCGGTTGCATTCTGATGTTTTCGGTGTCGTTCATAATGTTGCGATTAAATACGTTATTTCATTGATTTTACTATTTCCTTGAATTGCTCGCCGCGGTCTTCGTAGCTCTTGAACAGGTCGAAGCTGGCGCAGCAAGGCGACAGCAGCACGGTGTCGCCACTCGAGGCAAACGAGCGTGCCGAGGCGATTGCATCGGTAATGGAGTGGGTGTCGGCTATGTTGGCCACCTTGTCGCCGAAGAAGTCGAGCAGCTTGGTGTTATCCTTGCCCATACACACTATGGCCTTTACCTTGCTCTTTACAAAGTCGGCTATCTCGTTGTAGTCGTTGCCTTTGTCCTTGCCGCCGAGAATCAGCACGGTGGGGGTGGTCATGCTTTCGAGGGCATACCAGGTGGAATTGACGTTGGTGGCCTTCGAATCGTTCACGTAGCGCACGCCGTCGATTGTGGCCACATATTCCAAACGGTGCTCCACCGCCTCAAAGTCGGCCAGCGAATGGCGTATAACATCCTTCTTGATGTCGAGAAGCATGGCCGACAAGCCGGCTGCCATCGAGTTGTACAGGTTGTGAAGCCCCTTGAGCGACAGTTCGGCTCGTGGCATCACCAGATTGTTGTTGCCGCACTCCCACACAATGTTTTCACCTTCGATAAATGCGTGCGATTCCTTCTGGTGCTCCTCGCCGAAAGGCATGCTTTGGGCTGTCACTTTTATCTGGCGCAGCTGTTGCTCGATAATCGGGTCGTCCTGCCAGTAGATGAAAGCATCGTTGGGTGTTTGGTTCTGGAGGATGCGGAACTTGGCGTTGATGTAGTTCTGCATATTGTGGTCGTAGCGGTCAAGGTGGTCGGGGGTGATGTTCATAATCACCGCAATATTTGCCCTGAAGTCATACATGTTGTCGAGCTGGAAACTGCTGAGCTCAATCACATATATGTCGTAGTCCTTGGTGGCAACCTGCAGGGCAAGGCTCTGCCCTACATTGCCGGCAAGCCCAACGTTTAGCCCTGCCGATTTCAGGATGTGGTAGGTGAGCAGGGTGGTTGTGGTCTTTCCGTTGCTGCCGGTGATACACACCATTCGGGCGTCGGTGTAGCGTCCGGCAAACTCAATCTCGGATATTATCGGAACGTTCTTGCGTTTCAGTTTCTGAATGATTGGTGCTGTGTCGGGTATGCCGGGGCTCTTCACCACCTCGTCGGCGGCAAGCACCTTCGCTTCGGTGTGACCGCCTTCTTCCCATGCCACACCATAGCTGTCAAGCAATTCCTTATACTTTGGAGCGATGCTCCCCATATCGGAAAGCCATACGTCGAACCCTTTTTTCTGCGCGAGGATTGCGGCTCCGGTGCCGCTTTCGCCTCCGCCCAATACTACGATACGTCGGTTGAGTTCCATATTCTTAACTCTTTATCTTGGTTATCTGATTTTTAATGTCACGAAAGTCACTACGGCAAGCATTATTGCCACAATGAAGAAGCGCATCACTATCTTCGGCTCGGGAATGGCCTGCAGAGGCCGCTGTATGAGGGCATCGATGCCGCTGTTGCCGGCCTTCTGGAAATGATGATGCAAGGGGGTCATCTTAAACACACGGCGCCCGGTGCCGTAGCGGCGCTTGGTGTATTTGAAATATGCCACCTGGATTATCACCGACAGGTCCTCGAGGAAGAATGTGGCGCAAAGAATGGGCACCAGCAGCTCCTTGCGGATAAGGATGGCAAACACTGCTATGATGCCGCCAAGGGTGAGGCTTCCGGTGTCGCCCATGAACACCTGTGCCGGATACGAGTTATACCACAGAAATCCGATGAGAGCGCCTATGAATGCTGCGGCAAACACCACCAGCTCCTCGCTTCCCGGTATATACATTATATTAAGGTATCCCGCATACACTATGTGTCCGCCCAGATAGCACATGATGGCCAGCGCCACGCCTATTATCGCCGAAGTGCCCGTGGCAAGCCCGTCGAGCCCATCGGTCAGGTTGGCCCCGTTCGATACAGCGGTAATAATGAAGATGGTGACGATGATAAACACCACCCAGCCACCTGTCTGTGCATGGCGGCCCATCCATTTCGTTAAGGAGGCGTAGTCGAAGTTGTGGTTCTTCACAAACGGGATGGTGGTTTGCGTGGATTTCACCACTTCGCTCTTGTGAACCACCTCTATCTCGTGGCTCGAGCCGTTTTCCACCTCCACGTTCTGTTGCATCACTATATTAGGGCTCATGTACATGGTGAGGCCCACTATCAGGCCCAGCCCCACCTGGCCCACTATCTTGAACTTTCCCTTGAGGCCATCCTTGTCGTGGTGCGCAACCTTGATGTAGTCGTCGGCAAAGCCGAGAGCACCGAGCCACAGTGTCGACACCAGCATAAGAAGCATATACACATTCGATAGCCTGCCGATGAGCAGACACGGCACAATGATTGATATTATTATTATAATACCGCCCATTGTCGGGGTGCCTTTCTTCGAGAGCTGGCCTTCAAGCCCGAGGTCGCGGATTATTTCGCCCACCTGCATCAGTTGCAGGCGGTCGATGATGCGGCGGCCTATCACCGTGGCAATGAATATTGCCAGAATGGCAGCCGCTCCGGCACGGAAGGTGATGTATTCCATCAACCCCATTCCTGGAATGTCAAATTGTTCGAGGCATTTCGCTAAATAGTAAAGCATGAACTGTGAGTATGATTGTTGGTTACTGTTGCTGAGCTTTCTCGGTTCGGAAAATGGCTTCCACCTCTTCCTTGTCGTCGAAGTGGTGCTTCACTCCCTTTGTTTCCTGATAATCTTCGTGTCCTTTGCCGGCTATCAGTATCACATCGCCCTTTCCGGCAAATTGTGTTGCCACCTTGATGGCTTCGCGGCGGTCGGCAATCTTCAGGGTGTGGGCTGCCATTGTGGCATCGAGTCCCTGTTCCATGTCGTGCAGAATGTCGTCGGGCTCCTCGAAGCGCGGATTGTCGCTGGTGAGGATAAGCCTGTCGGAGCGGAGCGCTGCCTCCTTGGCCATGATGGGGCGTTTCCCCTTGTCGCGGTTGCCGCCGGCTCCTACCACGGTGATTATGTTGCCGCGGTTGCGGATAACCTCGCGGATTGAGTCGAGCACATTAACCAGCGCATCGGGTGTGTGGGCATAATCGACAATTGCAGTATACCCCTTGGGCGAATGAAGAGTCTGGAAGCGTCCGGCCACGGGAACAAGGCGGCTCATGAACACCAGCACCTTCTCGGGGTCGAAACCGAGCGATATCGAGGCTCCGTACACATCGAGCAGGTTATAGGCGTTGAATCCGCCGGTAAACAACACCTCAACGTCGTGGCCGTTGAGCTGCAGCAGAGTGCCGTCGAGGCGGCTTTCGATGATGCGTCCGCGGAAATCGGCGTTGTTGCGCAGCGAGTAGGTCAGTCGGCGTGCGGCAGTGTTCTGAAGCATCACCATCCCGGCCTTGTCGTCGGCGTTTACCAGTGCAAATGCCGATGCCGGAAGCAGGTCGAAGAAGCGTTTCTTGGCTTTGAGGTATGCCTCGACGGTTTTATGATAGTCGAGGTGGTCGCGGGTGAGGTTGGTGAAGATTGCGCCTTCAAATCGCAGGCCGTCGATGCGGCACTGGTCGGCAGCATGGCTGCTCACCTCCATGAAAGCATATTTGCATCCGCATTCCACCATTTGGTTTAGCAATCGGTTGATGGTAAGCTGGTCGGGGGTGGTTTGGGTGGCGGGAATAGCGGTGGTGTCGACGTAGTTGCACACCGTGGATAGCAATCCGGCCTTGTAGCCCATCATTCGTGCCATCTCATACAGCAGGGTGGCGCTGGTGGTCTTGCCGTTGGTGCCGGTCACCCCCACCAGGTGCAGCGCATGCGACGGATTGTCGTACCACTCCGATGCAATGTATCCCAGGGCCGATGCAGTGTTGTCCACCACCACATAGCACACTTCGGGGTTCATCGTATCGGGAAGGGTGGAGCACACTATTGCGCGGGCGCCCTTTTCTATCACCTGAGGTATGAACGAATGTCCGTCGACGGCAGTGCCCTTGACGGCAATGAACATGCTGCCGGGTTCAACTTTGCGTGAGTCGCTTTCCACACCGGTAACTTGCAACGAAACGTTGCCGTGCACTGATATCACCCGGCAACTGCTTATGAGATTGCTAATGCTTTTTTCCATCTGTTGATATTTAATTCTTTAGCGTCAATGTAATATGTTTGTTTGGCGGAAGGGTATCGCCGGGCTGCAGGCTTTGCGCCACCACATACCCTGTGCCGTTGAAATTCACTGTAATCCCGGCTTCTTCCATCACGTTGATGGCATCGCGCAGGCCTAGCCCGATTGCCGACGGCACTGTTCCCTCCTGTGCTGCCTGAGGCGAGCGAAACCGGTTGGCATTGCGTATGCCCATTGTATTGCGTTCCGATTGTTGGCGTTTCAAGTCGCGCGAGGCATACATAGTGCTGGTCTTGCGCTGGCCCACGTGCGATTTGTCGGCCTTGGTGTCGGCTACCAAGTCCGACGAATTGCCCAGCATACCACGAGAATACAATTTTAGTGCCACATTTTTCAGCACAGTGCCGCTGCACCGTGCTGCGCCGCGGTCGGCATGAAACATCAGCACCATGCAGGTGTATTGCGGGTTCTCGTAGGGGAAGAATCCGCAGAATGCCAGTCGCTTTACGCTGGTGTTGTAGTGTTTGCCTTCAATGGCAAAGCACGTGCCGGTCTTGCCTGAGATGTTCACCTTGTCGTTGCGCAGCACCTTTGCCGTGCCGTGTTCGCCCCACACCACCGCATTGAGCATACTCCTGAGCTTGCGGGCATTGTCGGGAGTGCACACCTGCTCGCGGATATACGACACCGGAATGATGGAGTCGGTGACGCCGTCGCGCATAAGCTCCTTCACAAGTCGTGGCCGCACATATTTTCCGTCGTTGGCAATGGCATTGTATATGGCGAGGGTTGACATTGGCGGTATCTTGGTGGTGTAGCCGTAGCTCATACGCGACAGTGCAATGCGGTCCCAGTTCTTGTTACCCAACTTGGCTATTTCCGGGAGGCGTTCGCCGCCGATGCCGGTTTTCAGCGAATCGAAGAATCCGATTTCCACAAGGCTTTGGCGGAACATATCGGGCTGTCTCTCGAAGTACTTGGTTATCAGGCGTGCCATTCCCACATTCGACGAGCGCTCGATGATTTCGCGCACCGGCATCGATGCTGCGCCGTGGCCGTCGCTGATGGGGCGTCCTCCGGCATATGCCCATGAGTGGCCTGTGGTGATAACTTTGTTGATGTCGTTCACAATTCCTTTCTCAAGTGCCACGAGCATCGATATCGGCTTCATCACCGAGCCCGGCTCGTATCCCAGCACGGCATGGTTGGTGCCCTCCACGTAGTCGTGGGCTTTCTTGTTCCATTCCAGGTTCGAGATGGCCTTGATTTCGCCGCTTTTCACCTCCATCAGGATTGCCGTACCCCATTCTGCTTTCGATTCCACGCACATATTGTAGAGTTCCTCCTCTACGATGTCCTGGATTTCCACGTCGATGGTGGTCTTTATGTCGTAGCCGCGCTGTGCCGGAATGGTGGCGTAGTTGGCCATTTTGTTGGTGAGCTGAATCTTCTGTGCCTTGCCGGGCTTTCCGTACAGCAGGCTGTCGAGCGCCATCTCAAGCCCAGATATGCCATGCACAAAGCCGTTTCGTTTGACATTCACAGTGTCGCCCTTGATTTCAGCCACACCGCCAATGCTTCGCGATGCCATCTTGCCGTAGGGCTTTATGCGGTAGGTGGCCATTTCCGAATACAGGAAATTGCGGTTCTTGCGGATATTGAAAAAGGGGAATTTCTTCAGTCGCTGGTATTCGCCGAAGGTGAGCTTGCTGGCAATGCGGTAGCTGCGATTGCGCTTCGGGCGCGCCATCTGGACTCGGAAGCTGTTTTCCCAGTACTGGGCATCCTTGTTGGGGAACATGCTGGCAAGGCTGTCGCACAGCGCCCTCATGTATTTGTTAATCGAGTCGGGGCGTTCCACACATTTCACTCCCCAGTCGAGCCGGGCGGTGTAGTAGTGCAGGTTGCCGGCCAGCAGAGTGCCGTTCGAGGCATAGATGTTTCCTCGTTCTGGCGGCACAATCTGCTCCAGGGTGAGAATCTCGTTGGCCTTCTTGTTCCAATCGGCGCGGTGCACCACGGTGGTGTCGACAAGTTTGTAGATTATACCGCACACAAGCAGCATGATGCCGATAATCACCAGCACGTAGCGCGAAATGATGTGGCTTTTGTTCTGTTGTTTCATAGTAGGCTGAGTTATTTGTTGTCGTTAAGCACATATGGCGGTTTCTCCGGCATCGACAGCCCCAGGTTCATTGCGTCGATGCGCCCGCGCATCTCTGGCTCGCGGATGTTGGAATTGTATTCGGCGCTGGCCTTCACCTTTTCGGTCTTGGCATTGTTCAGGTCGTCCTGAAGGCTGATGATGGTGGCCAGCTGGGTCTGCACACGGTATCGGCTCGAGATATACACAATCAGGATTGTGAGCAGAATCACTATGTATCCCCAATTGCGCTTGAAGAACTTGTAGGATATAATCTTCCCCGAGAGAATCCGGTTGATGATTCCCATTATGCTGAAGTCTTCCTTTTTTGTGGTGTTCCCTTTAGCCATATGTTGTTGCCGTTCTCGGGTTGTTATTCGTTGGTTTTCATTTCTGCTATGCGTAGCTTGGCGCTGCGCGAACGCGGGTTGCGCTCAATTTCGGCCTCGTCAGGCACTATAACCTTGTTGTTCACAGCTTCCATCGGTGCGTTGATGCGCCCGAAGAAGTCCTTGTCGATACGCCCCTCGATGTTGCCGGTGCGAATGAAGTTTTTCACTATGCGGTCCTCGAGCGAGTGGTAGGTGAGGATGCATAAGCGGCCTCCGGGGCGAAGCACCTTCAACGACTGGGTGAGGAGGCTCTTCAGTGCTCCTATCTCGTCGTTTACCTCAATGCGGAGTGCCTGGAACAGCTGTGCCAGCTCTTTCTTCTCTTGTGCCGGCTTGATAAACGGCTTCACCACCTCTATCAGCTGCGAGGCGCTGACGATGTCGCTCGTTTGGCGCGCCTTCACTATGGCAGCTGCCATGCGGCGTGCGCTCTTGAGCTCGCCGAACAGAAACAGCACATCGGCCAGACGCTCCTCGGAGTAGGTGGCAATCACGCTACGTGCCGATATAGCCGAGTCGCGGTTCATGCGCATGTCGAGCTCGCCGTCGAAGCGGAACGAGAATCCGCGGCTGGCATCGTCGAAATGGTGGAACGAAACCCCAAGGTCGGCTATTATGCCGTCCACCTCGTCAACTCCGTAATATCGCATGAAATTGGAGAGGTAACGGAAGTTGCTGTGTACAAATGTAAATCGAGGGTCGTCGATGCGGTTGGCATAGGCATCCATGTCCTGGTCGAAGCCATACAGCCGTCCATTTGCCTCGAGATGCTCCATTATGGCTCGTGAATGCCCACCGCCGCCAAATGTGGCGTCGACATACACTCCGTTGGCCTTTATTGACAAACCATCGATGGTGGGTGCGAGCAATGCTGGTATGTGGTACACTGTCTGTTCCATTAACGAAATGCTTAAGTAGTTGCCAATCAATATTATAAGTGATATACAGCGTGAAAAAGGCGCTCCTGGCCATACTGGCTGCGAAACGTCTGATTATCACGATGTAAAGGTAATAACATATAATCTGATTTACAAATACAAATTCACTTTTGTGAACTGAAAGTTATTAACAACCTACTCACGCTCTTCTGAGGCGCTTTCACCCACTTTCTCAGCTGTTTGCCTCGGTGAATATGTCAGAATCGGCTTTTGGCACGTTTTTTGACTCGTTACTCTCCGGCGAGGTTTTGATGTGTCAGAATTGTTCGCTATTTTTGTGCCACAGAAATGCTCTGATTAAGAAAATGAAATACCGCGACGAAAAAGATAAATGCTATGGTGTGGTGGGGATGGCTATTGCACTGAATGTGTGGGATGCCGACGACATGTATTCCGACATCACTATCGATGCACAAGGATTTGACTGCATTAATTTCACTTACGACTATTTTTTCAGCGGAAGCGAGGCCATTTCGCCACGTGTGACCCTCGACCATGCACTGAAGGTTTTCAAGGTGACTATGGGCCTGACAATCTCTAACCTCCTTTGCCGTACGATTGTGGGCGACAAGGCTCAAGTGAAGCCCGACGACAAGAAGCAGCTCCTTGATATTTTCTCCGAGCAGGCCCGTAACGATTTCTCCCTCACCGACGACGAATGCCGAACTATCTTCGACAAATCATATAATTATCTGCTGCGCCTTTACAGCCACGGTGAGGTGCGTCGTATGGTGGCCGACTTTGCCGACACTCTCCAGAAACGCCGCCGTATGAGCGAGCACGAAGTGGCCGAAATATTGGAAATTCTTAATCAATAGACTCCACTGAATGCCATGATTATCGGTTTCGATGCTAAACGCGCTGTGCGCAACAACACCGGCTTGGGCAACTACAGCCGCCTGGTGGTCGACACCCTGGCCCGGCGTTTCCCCGGCAACAGCTATCGCCTTTACACCCCCACCATGCGCGATAACGACCGGCTGACGCCTGTCGTTGCCAACGACAACGTGGAGCTGTGCCTTCCTGAGCCGAAAGGATGGCGATGCATGTCGGCGATGTGGCGCTCAAGTGGCATTATCGGCCAGCTGAGGCGCGATGGAGTCGGTCTGTTTCACGGTCTGAGCAACGAACTGCCTTTTGGAATAAACCACAGCGGTGTGCCTTCGGTGGTGACTATCCACGACCTGATTTTCATCCCTTTCCCGCAATTCTACAGCAATCGCATCGATGTGGCAATCTACAATTACAAGTTCAGGCGTGCTTGCCGTGAGGCTTCACGAATCATCGCCGTGAGCCAATGCACAAAGCGCGATGTAGTGCGATACTATGGCATCGACCCCGACAAAATCGATGTAGTGTATCAAGGTTGCCATCAGAATTTTGCGCGCCGATACAGTCCCGCAGAACTTGCCGAGTGTGCGCGTCAATATGCCCTGCCACAGAAGTTTGTGCTCTACGTTGGCTCAATCGAGGTGCGAAAGAATCTGCTGCTCGCCGTAAAGGCTCTCGAACTGTTACCCTCCGACATCCATCTGGTGGCGGTGGGCCGGCCGACGTCATATTTCGAGCAAGTGAAAAACTATATCGACGGGCATTCACTTGCCCACCGGGTGCACTTCTTCCACAACATGCCCTTTGCCGACCTCCCCAAGATGTATCATCTGGCGCAGGTGTTT
>JBJEKE010000381.1:0-1713 GCA_051878475.1 Muribaculaceae bacterium
AACACGTTCTTCTCCGATGATGTGAATCAACGGCTGGTTACCCTTGGCAACCAGTACGACAGCGAAGTGCTGTCGGCAATCGAGAGTGCCGAGCATCGGCGTGCAATGATAATAATTGTGGCGCTGGTGGTTGCAGTGATGCTGGTGTTAGTGCTGTTGGTGCTGATATGGCGCCGGACGATGGCAAACAGGCGGCTCAGAGCGCAAGTGGCCGAGCTGTCAGCTCGGCTCGAAACCTCCGATGAATCGCGGAAAGCCGAGATTGACAGTGCCAATGAACTTATCGACACAAAAAACCGTGAACTTGCCTCTATGGCCATGCACAATGCCAATGTGGGAAAGTTGCTCGATGATATAGTTGATGCTGTTGACGACCATTCCAAGCCTGCCGATGAGCGATTCGAGCATATCCGCCGTGAAATACGCCGGCTCGATATGCAGCACAGCATGTGGGATATGTTCAACACCTTTTTCAGCCAAGTGCATCAGAGTTTCTTTGCCAATCTCAGTGCCCGTCATCCGTCGCTCACCAAAGGCGAGTTGCGCATGTGTGCATTCATGGTGCTGAACCTTACGAGTAAAGAAATTGCGCTGATAACCAACCGCTCGGCACGTACGGTAGATACCATAAAGTATAGCCTTCGAAAGAAGATGCAGGTGGAAGAGTCGATGCCAACGGTAGCTTATCTGCGCAAATTCTTGTAAGAGGAGGTGCTATTTGATGTATCGGCTGAAGAATTTCCACACTTCCTCGCCGGTGTTCATATAATCGGTGAAGTGGCAGTGAGGAGCACCGATAACCTTGTAGAGCCACACGTCGTTGTGGCTTTCAGGGTTAGAGTATCGGTATTGGATGATTGGGCTACCGCCTTTCATGCTTGGAACGGTGTCGATATCGATTTTGCGGCAACGGTTCTTTGCAACCATGTATCCTGTGGCGAGGTCGACGGGCATATATTCGCCCCAGCCGCCCTTGTTGTCGAGGTCGCCGTCCCATTCCGACACACGGTCCTCAGTGCCGTGGATTTCGAGCAACGGAACAGGTGCCGGAGCGTCGTACCAGTTATAAATCCACACCATGGTAAGGCCGGCAAGCGATGCAAAGGCCTTGAAAGTTTCTTGACCGCGGTATGCCATCAGATAGCACATGTCGCCGCCGTTCGACATCCCGGTGAGGAATGTGTTTTCGCGGCTAAGGTGATATCGCTTCTGCACAGTGCGGGCGAGTTTGCACAGTGCGTCCATGTCGTCGACTTCCCAACCTTGCTGGGCGGGATATCCGACATTCCATCCGGGATGTCCGGTGGGGTCGAGTAGCGCCACCGGTATGCACACTGCAAACTTGTGGGCATCGGCGGCAGCGTTCATCCACGAAGCGGTGGGCTTGCAGGGGTTGCCGTAGCCATTGACGACAAACACCAGCGGCGCACCGTCGGGAGTGCCTTCGGGGATATACATGTGGTAGGCGCGCATTGTGCCGTCGATACGTACCGAGTCAGTGAGCTGGCGCTGGGCGTTGATGGCGATTGCAGAGCAACCTACCGTAAGCAACAGGGTGAAAATCAGTCGTTTCATTGGTTTTGTGGTATTGTTAATTGTAATTGACAGTGACAATGCAAAAATACTTATTTCTTTACAATTTATCCACAATTATAGCAATTCCGAAAAAAATATCTACCTTTGCGTAATTTCAAAATAATATAGCTCGTATAT
>JBJEKE010000382.1:0-6971 GCA_051878475.1 Muribaculaceae bacterium
GTCGTTAAGTTCGGGTAGCTCAACGTAAATCTGACGGTCGAAACGTCCGGCACGAAGCAATGCTTTGTCAAGAATGTCGGCGCGGTTGGTAGCAGCGAGGATTATTACGCCGCTGTTTGCCCCGAAACCATCCATTTCGGTAAGCAGCTGGTTGAGTGTGTTTTCGCGCTCGTCGTTCGAGCCCATGTTCGGGTTTCGTCCACGAGCACGGCCCACGGCGTCGATTTCATCAATAAACACAATGCAAGGTGCTTTCTCCTTTGCCTGACGGAACAGGTCGCGCACACGGCTTGCTCCCACACCTACAAACATTTCTACGAAGTCGGAGCCGGAGAGCGAGAAGAACGGCACATCAGCCTCGCCTGCAACAGCCTTGGCAAGCAGAGTCTTACCGGTTCCCGGAGGGCCTACCAGCAACGCCCCTTTCGGGATGCGTCCGCCCAATTCGGTGTAGCTTTTCGGGTCCTTGAGGAATTGCACTATCTCGGCCACTTCAGTCTTGGCTTCCGACAATCCGGCGACATCCTGGAATGTAACCTTGTTGGCGCCGTCCTTGTCGAACAGCTGAGCCTTCGCCTTGCCTACGCTGAACACGCCGCCACCGCCACTGCCGCCGCCCGACATTCGGCGCATCATGAACAGCCAGAACACTATGATTAAAATAATGGGGCCAAATGCCCAGAAGCTGTTCCAGTAGTCGTTCTCATCTTCGTAGATGATAGGGCCGGTGTATATTCCGTTCTGGTTCCAAGCCTCGGCGGCAGCACGAACCGATTCGGCCGATGCCACACCTACCTCAACAATTGGTTTCTGAGAGCCCCCGGCCTTGAATTCCTGTTTGCTGAATATTTTCGATGCCAAAGTGTCGGAGATTTCGGCTCTAACTATGTTCTTGTTGTTGATGACACGTATCTCCTTAATGCCACCTTGCTCCACGTATTTCACGAATTGAGGCCAACCTCCACCTTTTTTGTTGAGGTCTTTCACCACGGTGTTGTCCTGGTAAAGTGCAGCACCGATAAGGATAATGCCGATGATGGCATACATCCAGTAGATGCTGAAGCGGAATCCGCCCATACGTTTGGGTGAGTTGTTGTTGCTCATTATATTATTGTTGGGTGTTAATCTAAGTCGGGTATCTGCTTAATCTCGGCGTCGTTCCAGAGGCCTTCGAGATTGTAGTATTCACGCGATTCGGGCAGGAAAATGTGCACAAACACGTTGCCATAATCGATTACAATCCATTGCGAGTTCTGGTAGCCGTCGTAGTTGAATGGCTTTGTACCGTAATGCTCATGCACGTATTCCCTCACACTGTCGGCAATGGCCGATACCTGTGATGTTGATTTGCCGGTGCAGATTATAAAGTCCTGTGCCGACGATACGTTGAGCTTGTGAAGGTCGACGTGAGTGATGCCGGTGCCCTTCTTCTCCTGGATTCCTTCGATGATGGTTTGGATTAATTGAGAATCGTTGTCTGTTACTGTCATTTACAATTATTTATGTTGAACTCTTTTGAGAATAACAAATACTATGCCATTTTGTGCTTGGCAATAGTATCTAACTTGCAAAATTAGTGCTTGGATGGCACATAACAAAATGCGTTAACTAAAATTGGAGAAATGCGGCAGTACCGATGTAGTAATGATTAATATCTGTACCATGGCAAGGGTAATGACACAGGAATATGCCATTCTGTCCGAAAAACAAACTCGGAACATATTTTGTTGCATATACAGGGCGAAGTCCATAGCCTTATGGGCGGTGGAACAATGAAAAATATTAAGAAAAGAAAGGAAAAACAGAATAACTATGAATTTTAACAACTTTACAATCAAATCGCAGGAAGTAGTTCAGAAGGCAGTGCAGATATGCCAGAGCAGTGGCCATCAGGCCATCGAGCCGGTGCACTTGCTTAAGGCGATGACCGACGACAGCGAGTCGGTAACGAAGTTCATATTCCAGAAACTGGCTGTGAACTATCGCTCGCTGGCAATCGACATTGACCGTGAACTTCAGATGCTTCCAAAGGTTCAGGGTGGTGGCGAGCCATATTTGAGCCGTGAATCGAACGAAGCCTTGCAGAAGGCTATAGAGTATTCAAACAAGCAGGGTGATGAGTATATTTCGGTTGAGGCTATGCTGATGGGTATACTCCAGTCGCGCAACAGTGCCTCGGCAGTGCTCAAGAATGCCGGGGTGAGCGAAAACGGTCTGCAGAGTGCCATCAACGAGCTCCGTAAGGGTCAGAAGGTTGACAATCAAGGTGCCGAGGACACATATCAGGCTCTCAGCAAATATTCTATCAATCTTAACGAGCGTAGCCGTCAAGGCAAACTCGACCCTGTAATCGGCCGTGACGAGGAGATTCGTCGTGTGCTCCAGATTCTTAGCCGGCGCACAAAGAACAACCCTATGCTTATCGGTGAGCCGGGTGTAGGTAAGACTGCAATTGCCGAGGGTCTTGCCCAGCGTATCGTGCGCGGAGATGTGCCTGAGAACCTGAAGAGCAAACAGGTGTATTCGCTTGATATGGGCGCGCTTGTGGCTGGTGCCAAGTATAAAGGTGAGTTTGAGGAACGATTGAAATCGGTGGTCAACGAGGTAATAAAGGCCGAAGGCGAGATTATCTTGTTCATCGATGAAATCCACACTCTTGTGGGAGCCGGAAAGGGCGAGGGCGCCATGGATGCAGCAAACATCCTCAAGCCGGCATTGGCTCGTGGTGAATTGCGTGCCATAGGTGCCACAACTCTCGACGAGTATCAGAAGTATTTCGAGAAAGATAAGGCTTTGGAACGCCGATTCCAGAAAGTGATGGTTGACGAGCCTGACGAATTGAGTGCCATTGCCATTCTGAGAGGCTTGAAGGAACGCTACGAGAATCACCATAAGGTGCGTATCAAAGACGAGGCCGTTGTGGCAGCAGTGCAACTGTCGGAACGCTACATCACCGACCGTTTCCTTCCCGATAAAGCTATCGACCTTATCGATGAGGCTGCCTCCAAACTCCGTCTGGAAATCGATTCGGTGCCTCAGGTTCTCGACGATGTCACTCGCAAGATTGCCCAACTGCAGATTGAGCGCGAGGCAATAAAGCGCGAGGGCGACGACGAGAAGGTAAAGCTCATTGACAAGGAACTTGCCGACCTCCATGAGGAGGAAAAGCAGTACTCGGCAAAATGGAGGGCCGAGAAGGACCTTATCAACAAGATTCAGCAGAATAAAATCGATATAGAGCACCTTAACTTCGAGGCTGAACGTGCCGAACGTCAGGGCGACTATGCCAAGGTGGCAGAGATTCGCTATTCGAGTATTAAGAACAAGCAGGACGAGAACGCCCGCATTCAGGAGCAACTCAGGACCATGCAGGGCGACAAGGCCTTGGTGAAAGAGGAGGTCGACGCCGACGACATTGCCGGGGTGGTGTCGCGCTGGACAGGTATACCGGTGATGAAGATGGTGCAGAGCGAAAAGGACAAGCTGCTGAATCTGGAATCGGAACTCCACAAGCGAGTGGTGGGCCAGGAGGATGCAATCCATGCCATTGCCGATGCTGTGCGCCGTAGCCGTGCCGGTCTGAACGACCCGCGCCGTCCTATCGGTTCGTTCATCTTCCTCGGGACCACCGGTGTGGGTAAAACTGAGCTTGCCAAGGCGCTCGCTGAATATCTCTTCGACGATGAGAACATGATGACGCGTATCGACATGAGCGAGTATCAAGAGAAATTCTCTGTAACACGTCTTATCGGTCCGCCGCCGGGATATGTTGGCTACGAAGAGGGTGGACAGCTCACAGAGGCTGTTAGGCGCAAGCCTTATTCGGTGGTGCTCTTCGATGAAATTGAGAAGGCTCATCCCGATGTGTTCAACATCCTGCTGCAGGTGCTCGACGACGGTCGTCTGACCGACAACAAGGGTCGTACGGTGAACTTCAAGAACACCATTATCATCATGACGTCGAACATGGGGTCGCAGCTCATACGCGAACGCATGGAACACCTCACTCCGGATAATAAGGATGAGGTGCTTGAATCCTCCCGACGTGATGTGCTCGAAATGCTCAAGCAGCAGATTCGTCCGGAGTTCCTCAACCGTATTGATGAGATAATCATGTTCACCCCATTGAGCGAGCAGGAAATATCGCAGATTGTTGAATTGCAGATTGGCTCGATAAAGAAAGCCTTGGCCACTAACGGCATTGAATTGTCGGCCACTGCCGCTGCCATTGCCTATCTTGGCCGAGTGGGCTACGACCCTGAGTTTGGCGCACGTCCGGTTAAGCGAGTTATACAGCGCCTTGTGCTTAACGAACTATCAAAGGATATCCTTGCCCAGAAGGTTAACCGTGAGCACCCGATTGTTATCGATGTCGATGCCGGCAAACTCGTATTCCGCAATTAATGTTTAGTGGTAATATATTATGAAAATGCGCGACAGTCAATTACCGATTGCCGCGCATTTCTGATTATAATAATGGTAAGAAGAAATTTGCTGAGTATTAGCCATACTGGATGGTTCCGTCGGGATTGCGATATTGGTCGAAACTCTTCTCGTACTGGTCCATGGCTCGTAGGCTCATGCCCATGCTTGAGAATCCGCCGTCGTGATACAGGTTCTGCATTGTCACCTTTTTGGTGAGGTCGCTGAACATCACCACGCAGTAGTCGGCACATTCGTCGGCGTTGGCATTGCCCAGAGGCGACATGCGGTCGGCAAAGTCCATAAGCGATTCCATGCCTTTCACACCGCTGCCGGCAGTGGTGTAGGTTGGCGATTGCGATATGGTGTTGATGCGCACGTTGTGTTCGCGGCCATAGATGTATCCGAAACTGCGGGCAATTGATTCGAGAAGAGCCTTGGCATCGGCCATGTCGTTATATCCGAAGAGGGTGCGCTGTGCAGCCACATACGACAGTGCCACCACACTGCCGTAGTCGTTGATGGCGTTTAGCTTCTTTGCAGCTTGCAGCATTTTGTGGAACGAGATTGCCGAAATGTCGAGTGTCTTGTTGAGCATGTCGTAGTCAAGGTCGTCATACAGGCGTTTCTTTCGTACGTTTGGCGACATGCCTATCGAGTGAAGCACGAAGTCGATTTTTCCACCGAGTACCTCCATCGATTTGGAGAATACGTTCGACAGGTCGTCAACCGAAGTTGCGTCGGCTGGAATGATTTCCGCACCGAGGCGTTCGCCGAGTTGCGACAGCTCGCCCATGCGGATAGCGATTGGGGTGTTCGACAAGGTAATCTGGGCTCCTTCAGCCACTGCACGTTCGGCCACTTTCCATGCGATACTCATATCGTTGAGTGCGCCGAAGATGATACCTCGTTTTCCTTTCAAGAGATTGTAACTCATGTATTTAATATTTAGTTTAAAAATTGCACAAATCTCACGAATGTGTGCATTGTCGGTGCAAATATACAAAAAACTTTAATATGCAAAAATTAAATTCGATTTCTTAGGTAGTATTTCCCGATTTTATAGCATAAATGTCCGATAATTGTTGCGAGAAAGAAGGTTTGGCAGTATTTTTGTAGTGAAATGGAACAGGAATTTGCATCGTCGCTGCTCGAGAATGCAGTAAATGAGTTTTCTAAGTTGCCGGGAGTGGGCCGCAAGACGGCGCTGCGCCTGGTGCTTTATTTGTTGCGGCAGCGCGAGGATGTTGCAGTAAATTTTGGCGAGGCAATCATAAAGGTGCGTAAGGAGATTCGCTATTGCAAGGTGTGTCACAACATCTCGGAGAGCGAAATGTGTCCGATATGTTCTAATCCCAACCGCGACGGTTCGGTGGTGTGTGTGGTGGAGAATGTAAAGGATGTCATGAGCATTGAGAACACACATCAGCACCATGGGCTCTACCATGTGCTGGGTGGCTTGATTTCGCCTATGGAGGGCGTTGGACCGCAGGATATCGAGATCGATTCGCTCGTGAGCCGTGTTGAGGCCGGCGATGTGAAGGAGGTGATTCTTGCGCTTAGTGCCACCATGGAGGGCGACACCACCAATTTCTATATTTTCCGCAAGCTTGCTCCTTACGATGTGAAGATCACCATGTTGGCGCGTGGAATGTCGGTGGGCAATGAAATTGAATATACCGACGAGCTCACGCTTGGCCGCTCGATTGTCAACCGCACGCTGTTCAGCGACAGCTTTGGCCATGGCAGTGGCTGCTGAAGCCTCTCCCGGGGTCGGTCAGAATTTCTTCAATTCGCAGTACAGACGGTGTAGCGGAAGTCCCATCACGTTGTAGAAACTCCCTTCGATGCCGCGGATGCCTATGCAACCTATCCATTCCTGAATGCCGTATGCTCCGGCCTTGTCGTAGGGCTTGTATCGCTCAATATAGTATTCTATCTCGTCGTGGCTCAGAGGGGCGACGTCGACAATGGTGGTCGCCGAGAACGAACTGCTTTGCGTGGTGCTTCGTACTGTGACTCCGGTTATCACTTTATGCTTTTTCCCCGACAGCATCTTGAGCATGCCTACGGCCTCGCTGTAGTCGGCGGGTTTGCCACGTGGCTTTCCCTCGGCCACTACTATGGTGTCGGCTGTAATGAGCAGCTGTGATTGAGCCAAGTGGAATGCGTTGGCTTTAAGTTGCGACAGAAATACCGGAATTTCGTCTACGTTAAGCGATTCGGGATACACCTCCTCCACGCCGTTGAGCCTTACCACCTGGAAATCGATGCCGAGGTCGGCAAGAAGTTGGCGGCGGCGTGGCGAGGCGGAGCCAAGGACTATGCTGTATTTGCTAAGATTGTCAAGCGGATTCATTGTTATGTGAGTTTTGGAGTGGAGGTTACCAACCGAAGGCACGTTTGTCGGCCATCCATTGGCCCTGAGCCTTCATCACTTGCTCTATCACGTCGCGTCCGCATCCTCGTCCGCCTTCGTAGGGCGATATGTAGCGGGCCATCTCGCGCACCTCGAATGCAGCATCGGCTGGAGCCACGGCAAGTCCGGC